>JAEOUK010000215.1 GCA_016839385.1 Promethearchaeota archaeon | reverse complement strand
CGTTAGAAGTCTCTTTAAAGCAATATCTCCTACAATACATTGAGAAGTCACCAATGTCATAGTACCAAATAGGATTAGACCTAACATCATTGGAGCTGCGATAACAAGTAAATTACTGAACTCAACTTCAGGTCGCATAACAGGAAAATAAAATATATCTGATTCGAATACAATATTTTCTAACTGAAAGTCAACTAGCTTAATTTGAATCAAAAATTCTGCCAAGAAAGCAGCAATTGCATCTATTGCATCTATATATACAACAAGTGTCGTTGATTTATTTGCTAGAATATCTGCTTCAAATCCAGAATGCAAGACAATATAAGCAGTTAATTCATTAGTGGGGAGATATTGACCTGCTAATTGTTCAAATTGTTCCGGAGTTGTGAATGGATTATCATAATTTGTGGTAACAATTATATCATCACTTTTTTGCATAGTTGCAATGAATTCATGAGATTTTGTGCTATTATCATAATCAATAATCCATAAATTGACTGGATTACTAAAATATCCGATTTTTCCTATCCCAATCGTTACTAGAACTGCAACTGGTATAATGAATAAAATGAAAAGAGATAATCTGTCTTTCAATAAAGTAGTTAACTCATTTTGGATAATACTTCGAATACGAGATCCCCTGCGAGATAAAGTTTTAAAATCTTCAGACATCTTTCTTCACTCCATATCTTTAATAGAGACTCCTCCTTTCAATCGGAAATAATCTAATAATGTGCCTTTATCAATTGAAAATGATTTTACCGTAAGATTCATTTCATATAGACGATCTAAAATTTCACTTATACTCTCTGTATCTGTAACAAATAATTTCAATTTATTTCTTCCAGCATTTAACACATACTCGATTCCCTTAATTCTAAGGATTCTATCCAATTTTCGTTCTGGATCGATATTTTCTAATTCCACAAGTACCGCACGACCTTCAGAGGGAAGTGATTCAATAAGATCTACAGGACGACCATACCCAGTAATCCTTCCATAGTTTAATATAGCAATTTTCGAGCAGTAATCAACAATTTCCAAATCATGACTAACAATAACCATTGTAGTCCCGAATTCTTGATTGATTTTCAGAAGAAAGTTTAATACATTTATCCTAAGATGAGGGTCCAAACCTGTTGTAGGCTCATCCAAGAACAAAACCTCAGGTGTGTTTATCAATGCCACTGCGATGGAAACCCTTTTTTTTTCTCCACCAGATAACCTTTTCACTGGCCTTTGAAGAATTTCATCATTATCGAAACCTAAAATCTTGAATATTCTCTTGGCACGCGTAATTATTTCTTCTTTACTTAGTTGATAGTTTCTTCCAAAGAAAATACAATTTTCGAGGGGGTTAAAATCATAGTATAATGATACATATTCAAGTTGAGGAACATAACCTATTTTATTTACAAGTTTCTCTTTGTCTTTTATGATATCACAATTTGCGGTCCACACATGACCTCTATATGGTTTAATTTGCCCTGTAAGACATCTCAAAACTGTGCTTTTTCCTGAGCCAGAACCCCCAATAAGACCTAAAATTTCACCTTTATTAACATCTAGACTAATGTTATGCAATATAATTTTCCGTTTATCATACGATACATAAACATGTCGCATAAAAAGAGCCATTTCTTTTGAATAGTCTGGATGTACATCCAAATTTTTTGGTCTATTTCTTTTCATTCAAACACTATTCTGATAACATCTAAATTAAGTTTTGAGTTGGACGATTCAAGAATAATATGAAAAATTACTTAATAGATAATTAAGGAGAATTAAAAACTATTTGTTTGTACATCATTTCCACTGCCAAAATTCCAAACCACAAGAAAATTGCATTTAAAGTGTAGTGTATTATCCACCCCAGGGCTGAAATTCCTCCCGTTCCTAGCATACTCCATTCTCCGTAAATACTCCAATCTCCCCATATCACTTGACAAACAATTGCATCTAGATAGCCAAGAGATAATTCATAGAGTCCCATCATGAACAAGAATATTTTGAACGAATTCAACCATCTATTTTTATTGGCTCCTCCAAATAATCTAATTAGCGGATAACCTGTAATTAATAAAGCTGGCATAAACCAGAAAAAAAAACCATGGTATATCTGTTGGGAACTCATTCCTAACCAAGCTATTGTTGGAGTTTCCCAATTATCTCCAATATGAACATCCGCAAAGCGAGTAACTGCAATATCCAATGCGATCATTCCAAAAAAATTCGCAATCATAAAGATTACAGGTAGTATATAAATTGTTATAAACCTAGCTTTCATTTTTGTTCCCAGCAAATCGAATAACAACCCTATAAGGATATACAATATTGAAAATCCACTAATTGCACTCCAATCTAAATACCAACGCCAATATATTGTATGAAATATATCTCGAACTATTCCATGTACATATGGTTCGACCAGAAATAAATAAATAAGAAATCCAATTCCATAAATACCAATAAGAAATAAAATGGTTTTAAAAAATGGAGTCTTTATCACTGATTTAATTGTTTGAACATCCATAAGAATCGTCCTTATTAGAACTGCTCGAAAGAAGATAATATAAAATTATCGATGATATTATTTGATTCAAAATTGGAAGGAATAAGTTTCATCATAATTTTGATTTATCGCGACAATAACCTGGCGTGTTTTTAGATTATATATATTGGACCAAAGTGTTAAACCTAATTGAGAGCAATCTTTTAAAATTTCCATCCCATCTTTCATATTAACTCCACCTTCTGAATCCTGCAACAATTGATTCGCTCTTTGATATCTCCAGCAGTAGGAAATCCCATCAGTAAAGATGAAATTTGTGGAAACTTGCCAAAATTCTGTTATTGGGTAAACATACATATCTCCATCAATCCATTCTACTATCGCGGAATCTCCAGCTTGATCGGCAATAAGGTAATGAATTGGGACAGAGCCAAATTCAATATTATATTTCTCCCAGAGAAATAATGCTTCTCCAACGGTAGATGCATACTCTAAAGCTAATCTGACAATATCTAAACTCGAAATTGTTGCTTGAGATGCATTATAAGTTCGACTTGCTCGATTTATCGCCATTATCCCAACGGTTAAACCCATTTCATTCATCCCGTCCATTAAATAAAATGGTGAGAGAAGCAGTTTTTCTCGAACTTGAGACTGGTTTGGGTTAAAAGGATAATTTAAACCAAGAATTCCTAAATTAACCATGGAAATTGAAGCATACCCATAGCTTGGGATCGTATAAACAAAAAGTGCGCCTTCCTCCATCCAATCAAAATTTCTACCAAATATTGGGTCATATGAGGGATTTACTGCAGAAAAACAGGTACAACCCCAACCTTCGTCTAACATGATATCATAATTCGAATATCTCCCATTTTCAACAACATCTTGAAATCCATAATCTCCATAATATTTCATTATATAAAATGGGTAATCAGAATCAACTTTCTTTAAACTCGCAATTGTTTTATCTTCATCGGATCGTGTCGATGTGTCATTTTGGAAGTAAATAACTGAGTCAAGAATTATAAATTGGGAGACAATACTACTTACGAAGAAACTTGAAAAAATCATGCCAATAATGATACTATAGGATTTTTTCACATTATTTACATTGTTGGAAATATAATTAAATTTATGGAAAAAATTTTCGAAAATTAAAAAATAATTGTTTTTAATGCAGATTATTCTTTGTACGAATGATCTGGAGCATCAACTCCAGGATAATTCAATTTGAATCCTGTATTTAATCCAGATTTAAATTGTTTTATCAATTCGTTTGCTATTACAACGCGTTGAATTTGATTTGTACCTTCATATATTTGGAGTAATTTCGCACCTCTGAACAATGTTTCCATTCCATACTCAATTGCGTACCCATATCCTCCCATGATTTGAATAGCATCAGTTGTATTTTGCATAGCATAATCAGAAGCAATCAATTTTGCGATTGCTGAATCCATAGATAATCCTGGGAGTTTATTATCAGCTAGCCATGCCGCGTGTCTTGTAGCTAATCGAGCTGAGTGTGTTTTTGCCGCCATATCCGCTAACATGAAACTAATTCCTTGGTTTTTCATTATTGGTTTTCCAAAAGCAATGCGGGTGTTTGCAAATCTGTTTGCTTCATCAAGTGCTCTCTGGCATACTCCAGTAGCTATTGATGCAATACCAGTACGTGTCATATCTAGGGTCATCATAGCAATGTGAAAACCTCTTCCTACTTGTCCTACTAAGCAGTCTTCCGGAACTCGAACATTTTCGAAAATTACCTCACTTTGTTGGGATGCTCGTTGTCCCAATTTATTCTCAATGTGACCAATTTTAACGCCAGCCTTTCTAGGTACCATAAATACAGCCATACCCTTATATCCTGAACCTGGTTCTGTTTGTGTAAAAACTGTGAATAAGTCTGCAACTGGAGCATTTGTTATCCAACATTTCGTTCCATTCAGTACCCATTCATCTCCATCTTTTATTGCCATAGTTTTAGTCGCAGATGCATCAGACCCAGCTTCTCGCTCAGTTAAACAAAATGCACCAAACTTTACTTTTTCCCCGGTAACTAATGGTCTTACGTATTTCTGAAGTTGCTCGATTGTTGCTCCGATAACTAAGGGAGCAAAGGCAAGGTTATTTACATTAATAGACGTTGCAACGCCTGGATCACCGTATCCCATAGCCTCATAGATCAAAGTTTCTTCAAAGAGTGTTTTATGAGGTCCACCTGCTTCTTTTGGGATATGAAGATTCATAAAACCAGCTTCATATGCTTTCTGACAAATATCAACAGGAACTTCGTTTGCAATATCTAACTCAATTGCACGTGGAACAATTTGTTTGCGAGCAAAATCCATCGCTCGCTCGTATAATTTTTGTTCCTCTTCACTTAAACTGAAATCAGCCATGATTCATCTTTAGGTTAAATTACATAAAAACTCTCTATTTTATTTTCCCTTAAAAAAAAAACAAGGGAATTTTCGGTTTTCTTTAAATATATGTGTAAATAAAAATGAGATGGTTCCTGTAAATGATAAAAAAGTTATTTCTGAGCTAATTCAGGACATGAGAGTGAAGTTAAGAGATATTGATAACTTTTTTCAAAGCAATAAATATGAGAAAATAATATTTAAATTCCAAACAGGATTTGAAGAGGAGTATTTTCCTTCATGATTTTTTCTTTTTTTCTTCTCTCTTTTTCTTAAGTTTGTTTCGGATTTTTTTTTTTAAATTGTTTAAATATCTGGAATCTGGGATTGTGGATTGATCTTTATCAGACATTTTAGAATCTTCATAATCTGATTCATCAAGAAATAAAAAGGAATCATCAATATCTTCATCATCTTCATCATCTTCAATAAATTCTGCAAAATTCTCTTCGTCTTCATAATATTCATCCATATTGCTTTTTGTGTCAAGAGAATCATCCTCAAGATCTGTTTCATCATCCTTGAATAAGAAATCAGAATCTTTGTTCTGATTCCGGATGTCATTGAAAAAATAAATTGCTTGATTGTCTAAAATTTGACGAATGCATTGATAAACAACATTCCAATCAACATCTTTCTTACTATTAGATGATGAATTTGCCTCATATCTATGAATAATGTTTATACAATCTCGAATGGAATATCTTCTTTCTTCAAAATGGGCAGATTGGAGGAAATCCACCATATTTTGAAGTAAAATAGAATTTCCATCGGGAAAAAAATATTTTAAAACTTCTAGTTCGTGTTTTCTGCTTGGATGATTGAGATTAATCACTGGTTTAAGTAATACGGAAATATATTCTGGGATTATATTTTTAGCATCTGGAGTGTCACAGAAATTCTCGGTTAAGCATAATCGAAAATTCTTATGAGCTCGAATTTTTAATCCAGTGAGATCTGAAAAAATATATCGTTGATCTAATAATGTAGATAAAGCAGCCCAAGATTCAGATGGTAAAAATTGGCATTCATCAATAACACAAATTCCGCCTTTAATCATAGCTGTAACCAAAGGACTAGCATGATATTCAGTTTGATTCTCTGTTTTTACTTTGTGGATAAGAGCTTGATCGACATTAAGGGCCTTAGAACAATGTAAGATAAATACCTCAGAAGGTGAGTTAGGGATAAAAATTTTTCCAGAACTATGCGCTAAGGTTGTTTTTCCCATTCCTGCGCGAGCAATTATTTTGGGATTAAAAGGTGCTAATGATTGATGTTCAGAATCCTTTTCTTGCACCCAAGCTGATTGTATTTGACTTAAATATTGTTTATCTCCGATCCATGGAATTTTCAACTCATCGGGAAATGCTAAATATATCGTTTTTCCTTCTATATCGATTGTTTCCATGGTACCGAACTGAAATGAAACAAAATAAATATGGTTTACCAATCATTAGTTTCTTAGGTTATTCAAGAATATTTGTAGAATATACAAACATCATAATTGGGCAATTAAAATGAATCTAGATAATGAGGAAAAGGGATCTCAAAAAGAAACCACAGATAAAACTACAAGTGCCCTCTCTTCTGAAGAACTCGATATGTTCTCAAAAGTTGAGCAAAAATTAAAATCCGAATTGAATCTTGAAGAAAAAGCAGGAGAATCAGAAGTCCAACTTCCAGAAAATGAACAAGATCGATCATTATATGCATATTGCTCCCAATGCGAGGAAAACATTTTTATACATTATAAGGAATCTTTTGTTAAAAACGCGAAATCATATCCCGTATACTTAGTATGGGTGCATGGAAAACCATTTCACGGCCTTCTAGTTAGAATAGATAAAAATTTCGTTAGTCGAGGAGAGCGAGTTGTTCAATTGGAATTTGATCCGGAATTATCGAATCATTATGGGTAATTGATCTCTCTCGATTCTTTTATACTCAATCGTCTTTGGAATAATATTGGAAATACTCGGAATGATAGTGTATATTCGCAACTTTTATATCTTTTAAAGATAGTTTAGGTATAGAACCTTTATGCCTAAGATCGAAACCCTCAAAAGAACTACCAGTCTTTGTCCCGAGTGTCTTAAAAATATCAAGGCAGAAATTGTTTGGGATAAAGGTGAAAATAAAATTTTTATGGTGAAAACCTGTTCAGAGCACGGAGATTTTAAGGACCGGATGAGTAGTGATCCAGATGATTATGTCTGGCAACAAACTTACTGTAACTCTTTAGGTTCAGATGAAAATAATAGCACCAAACCCGAAGTTCTGATAAATAACTCTAAAGGATGTCCATATAACTGCGGTCTTTGTGAGAAACATGAAAGTGCTCCTTGTATTGCATTAATTGATTTGACAAATCGATGTAATTTAAGATGTCCTGTTTGTTTTGCAAATTCTGCGGTTGCTGGATATGTATATGAACCCACTTTTGACGAAGTAGTTCAAATAATGAAACATTTTCGTAATATTAAACCAATCCCCCCAATATTGTTACAATTATCAGGAGGAGAACCTACCTTACGAAATGATTTATTTGATATTATTAGGAAAGGAGTTGAACTTGGTTTCGTGAATGTTATGTTAACTTCAAATGGCATAAAAATGGCGAAATCTGTAGAGTACTGTAGACAATTAGTAGATGCTGGACTAAAATCATTCTATTTCAGCTTTGATGGAATTGAACCGGAAACTTGGAAGAAAATGAGAGGTATAGATCTCAGTAAGGTTAAAATGCAAGTCTTAAAAAATTGCAGGGAAGCAGGTTTTGCAGAAGCAAAAATCGGTGTAGTCCTAGTCCCAACTATAGTCAATGGAGTCAATGACCATGAAATTGGGAATATCTTAGAAGTTGCAAGAGAATATAGTGATATTATAATGGGGGTTGTATTTCAACCAGTATCACTTACTGGAAGAATTTCAATTGAAGATCTCAATAAAATGCGTTATACTACATCTGATTTGAAAGAAGCTATTAATAAATATACAGGAGGATTAATTCATAAATTCTACCCCCTTTCTTTAACTTCTAAAATGACTCGATTGATCGCTTGGTTGGAAGATGAACCTCCATTTTCTATGACTTCTCATCAAGATTGTGGATTTGCGACAATAGGTGTATTAGACGATGAAAATAATTGGCAATCCATTGAGGAATTTTTTGAAGTGGATGGTTTAATGACTTTTTG
>JAEOUK010000214.1 GCA_016839385.1 Promethearchaeota archaeon | reverse complement strand
TGAAGAATATACATCGAATTTTCATAAAAATCAATCGATCATTTCCATATCCTGGGGGAATTGATTTTTCATGGTATTCCAATATATTTCACCCTAATATTCATCCCGTGGAGAATACTAGTCAGAATTTACAAGGAACGGGATATATTTGCCTTAATATTTTGAGACAATGGTCAAAACTTACCGATTTAGAAACTACTTTCTCCTCACTAAAAAATTTAGTAGAATCACCAAATTCCAAAGATCCTCTACAATATGATGTTTGCTTGGAAGCAGCTGACTATTTCAAGAAAAAACCTTCATTGGGATTACTTAAAAAATTAAACCTACGTAAAACAAGAGATAAGGAAACTAACGATGATTTACCGTCAATAGAAGATTAAATAGTTAAGAATTTCCACCAATTACTTTTGTCCATAATTTTAAATTATCAAATTCTTTTAGTCCATATTTATGAATTGCTTCATTTATTGTAATCGAATTTGGCAGTTCTTGCTCATTAAATACTAAAGCATACGAACGTTGGTCCGAGCTGATAAATCCCATATGTTTAATCACGATTTCAATTATTCTCTCTATTACATGATGCTCTTTGACATCTAATTTTACTCGTTTTCCCGTTCTTGTGTCTTCTATCGAAATCCTCATCTTTTTTTACCTTGTTATATGTTTCCTTTAATTATTTTTTTAGACTTTCATTCGAAACAATGTATAAAGTGCGAATCTTTTCAGTATCAGCTGTTTTTCCGCTTTAAATCATCTATGATAGAATATCTTGGGAAATCTCTTACCAATGAAGTCAATTTATATTTCTTCTTTTCTAATTGAGGAACATCTTCCAAATTTAATTCGATCATATTTGAAAGCATATTTTTTTTCAAATTTTCTAAGGGATCGTCCTTGGTGTTTGTTCGTTGAATTTGGTCCTTTAGGTGACTGAAATAACTTTGAAGAAATTGATATAAAGTAATTTTGTTGGTAAGGGGAAAATACTTGTTTCGAATGACAATCGCTATCATGTCTAATATTTCTGCACTCTGAATCGCGTTTTTTTCTGGAGTAAATTTTGTCTGAAGTTCATGTGAATATCCGTAATTTGAGATATTTTCCTCAATTATCATCTTCAAGGATTTTTCGATGGTGTCATTTTTACGAAAATAGTATTCTTGGTCTTCATTCATCCTCAGCCTGAAAAAAATTGAGTTAGATAATGTATCATGTGAAGCTTTTTCCAGGAAATATTCTATAGTTGCTGAAACTATTTTATATTTTGTGGAGAAATCATCAAGAGAAACATATTTTGGATATTCTAAAGGATGATTGAAAGAAAGATACATCAAAATTTTATGAAAATCTTCTGTTGATGGAAGAATCTTTTCACATTCATCGATTTCGAAAAAATTCATCCACTCTATTATCCGAATTTTAATTTCTGACTCATTAATTTGGAATTTATCTAACAAATCATTAGTTCGCTTTTTAAGTTCTTTCAAGTTGCTGATTTCTTCTTTTAAAATAGTTTGAGGATCTAATTGGTATTTTTGGAGCATATTATTGTATTTTACAATCCCCAATTCAGTGATTTTGTATTCACTATTTTCATGCGCAATTAGATTTTTGTCAATTAGGTTTGTGAGACTTTTTGTGACAGAATGATGATTTATTAATAATGGTTTGTCCATAAAATCAGATCTTGTGCAGATTTCATTGTTAAACAACATCCATAATATTATGTGATTATAATTTCTTTTATTCAAAATGACTTGAGGAGGATATCGAATCTTTCTATCATAAGAATCGCTCAATCTCTTTGATGTGAATCGCTTTTGACCGTCATTTGTTATGATGTATATTCCTTTTCGTTTTTTCTTAACATATCCTTCCGAGATTAACTGATTCATGTATTTTGAGAGAGTTGCTAAGCTAAAGCTCAAAGGTTCTTCTAAGAAACAAGACCAATTACATTCGTCATTATTATTCAACATCCAGAGTATTATGTATTCGAAATCCCTTTTTTCCAGACCAGACGGGACAAAAATTTCTTTCGGTGGATATTTTATGGCTTTAGGAGAAATGTTCAACTCTCACCTCTAATAAATTCTCGGCAATTTTCTATAACTAATTAGCGTATG
>JAEOUK010000213.1 GCA_016839385.1 Promethearchaeota archaeon | reverse complement strand
TTGTGTAATTATATGGCTGGAATTGGTGTTATTTTGGTAATTTATAAAGAATGAATCCCCTATTTGAAATCCAATCCAATCAATGTAATCACGTGGAACAATAACTCCATTTGGAGTTGTGTTTAATTCGTTAAATAAGTCCACTGTGCTTCCACCTAAAAATCGATCAATATTATCTCCTACATGTCTTGAATAATTTTCGAGTTCTATATATTTCAACCAACCATATACTCCAAGAACATCCCCAGATAATGAAAATGTATCTGTTCTGCTAAGTAGAGTGGAATGTGAGATATTGAGATTCTCCTGTGCAGTTAAATTCTCAATAAAGGACCAAATCTGGCTTTGCGAATATGAAATGGATGAGAATTCAAAAGCAGCATCTCCACCAGTAACTAAAAACTTTTCATCATACTGATATTGAATTTCTGTGGACGTTGTTATGTCTGCAATAATTAAGAAACTCAGTGCTATTGAAATGATCGCGACGATGCGTGTAGATCTCCATCGATTACGAGTGATACTACGAGTAACAAAAAAATCTGTTTTCCTATTGAATAAACGTGTGACTTTCGAAATCGTTTTTGTAAAAAAATCTAAGGAATAGGTGCTAAAGAATTTCGAAATTAGCCAACTCAATATGAAAGGGGATAAAGGTAATAGTACACTGAAAAAGGGCATCAATATATAAAGAAGCATCTCCCAAATAAAGGCTCCATTGAAGATTAATTCAGGATCGAGTACAATCGAAAATAAAATAGATAGAGAAGTCAATATTAAGAGAAGCCAGTCCCACCATCGAATACGCAATGGACGAGTCTGAATTTCAACGTTATATTTTTGAAGGGATTCAATTGTCCTTAATTTTGAAAATGTGATAGTAGGTTTGATGGATGAAATTAAGGACAGAAGTGTACCTAATAACACACCCGAAAAGGCACTAGTCAAGAAGGATCTCATTGTGATTAATGTGAAAAATGACGAATATTGTGAAAATACATTATAAATATACCAAGCACTTAATAATCCGAATCCTATGCCGGTTAAACCGCCTACTACTCCAAAAATGACTGATTCGGAAAAATATAATCTTCTTAATTTAACATTTGTGAAGAAGCGGGTTTTTAATAACCCTATTTCTCTTCTACGATTATTAAAAATTACATGATAATTGGTTGTAAGCAGAATCCATGCCAATAAAAGAACTGGAATTGAAACTAACGATGCAATAAGTTTAAAGAATAATACGTCAGCTTCTATTGCTTCTAATAAATTGAGCGCATATGCTGTTATATCGAAAATATATTCTTCCGGTGCATTAAGTCCCGTATTAACAATATCCGTAATTAATCGATTATAAAATATTTCGATTCGTTGTGGATTGAGATAATCAAAATTTGAGTGATCGATTGAAAATGCGATATGCCAGTACTCTCCCCAGTTAACATTTTCATAATTAGAGACATTATTCCATAAGCTCTCTAGGATTTCAAATGCAAATTCTTCACTAGTCAAAATTTCAATAGTAGTTTCTGATTTATAAGCATAATTTTGAGGAAACAAAGTCGAGAATTTATTTGAATCTAGTACGGAATAGAATCCAGCAATTGTAATATTTTCAATAGAATAGGTGTGGTTTGCTTTTTCTGGATACCAAGTGTAAAAATGATTTCCAATCGATATATTGTCTCCTATTGTGAGGTTATTATGACTTGCAGCTGTATTTTCAATAAAAACTTCATTTTCTGATAAAATGAATCCATCCAATGGAGTTTCGAATTGAATAAATTGCTGCATTCTCGCATGATTAAGCGTATCTGGTTTTATTCCATAGAAAATTGTATGGTTAAAGTATCTCCAATTATACCCATATTGTTCATAAAAAGACCAATTTATTGGTAGTTCTTTTGCGAATACAGTTCTGTCTGAATCATATTTCATTGCTCCAAAGATATCTATTACCTCGGGATATTCTTCAGACAAAGAATTTTCAAATAACCTAGTAAAATGTGAAAAGTTTCCAATAAATTGACGCTCTGTAGTTGCACTTATATCAATTGCACTGTCGTCAAAATTTTCTGCAAGCATTTCTGAGCCCATTGCATCCATAGATAGATTGATCCCGATAATCAGTGAGGATGCAACTGTGATACCAAGGAGAATACTAATGGTTCGACGTTTGTTTCTCCAAAGACTTTTAAATAAATAACTGAAAATCCGCAATCTGAATTATTGTTTCTTTAAATTCATTTAAAACTTATTTTTCTTCAAATAAGAACAACAAATAAGTTTTTAGCAGTGTTGAGTAGTATAAAGTACACGACAAATTGGTGACATTAATGGCATATGATGAATCAGCTACAGTTGAAGTATTCTTGAATTGGATTCAGGATGCACAAGGGGGTCTTGCCGCATGGGTAGAACACTATCTTAATTCTGGTGATGAGGCAAAACTAAGAGAGATCTATGATATATATAATAAAATAAAGGCCGTATTTGGTTTTTAATATTAGACAAAATTTTTCTGATATTATAGTTTGTAATTTATGTAATTTTACACATTTTTCAATTTGATTTGAATTCTTATGAGTATTATAGACACTGCTAAAGAATCATTCATGATCGTGGATAGAGATATTTCCCATAAACGCAGGAATTACTTTAGTTTGTATGTGTTTAAATTAATTGAGGATAATCCATTACGAGGGATTTTAACCTATAATAAAAAACCAATCTTTAAAGGATTGGTCCAATTAGAGCGTATAGGAGATCCTGAACAGGGTACTATTGAGATATTTAAGTTTTGGAAGAGAACCAGTAAACCATCTAAACAAGATATTAAAAATCCTCAAGATGATCTAAAAAAAAATCTGAAAGCATTAGATGCAAAGCTATTCAAACAATTAGTAAAAAATATTAATTTTCTTGTAATACCATCGGATTCAGACGAAGACGATTTAAAACTCTTTACGGAATTAATTGATAGAATTCAAGGACCTGAAATTCGACGCTATTTTATGTGTAAAAGTTGCAGGAAGCAGAAAAAATTTACATTAGTTGATAAAAACGATTATTATCTCAGTAGAAGCAAAGACAAGGTTTGCAAGGAATGTGCTGGAAAAGAAGTATTCTACATTTTAGAAAAAGACATTGGATTACAAGTATCTCCGCAAATGAAATTAA
>JAEOUK010000212.1 GCA_016839385.1 Promethearchaeota archaeon | reverse complement strand
GGTATTAACTTCCTATAAGTCCGTTTTTTTATATTAGGAATTCAATTTGTTTCCAACTATCGTTCTTTTCCGAATTTTAATCCATATAGTCTTAATAAGGGTTCTTATCACAGCTGAAATAGAAAAAAAATCTGAAGAACCCTCTAATTTTTAATGCAGTTCGTAAATGACCTACAATTTCTTAACACTTTTACAAAAAAGCCGTGATAAGATCTATATTGAATTATTTTATAGTTTCAAAGATTTTTCTTTAATATATCTTGTAGAGAGTATAAGATCCCGAATTTCGTAGGGTAATCGTGCGTTTTGCCATTCTCTTTCATCCACAATCGATTTTCCCGCACATTTTATTGCTTTTAATGCGTATATTGCAGCTCCTAATGAATGATCGGCCATATGTGCGGTAGCTGCTGCATATCCAACTGAACGAGCCACAGCTATAGATATTGGATTATCAGATTCTCTTGCTACAGCATGAGAGATTACCGATGCTTTTCTTGCGTCACCTACCGATGCTTCTTCTTTTATCCATTTTTTAGCTATTGCGATAGCTTTAATCAGTCGTTCATCAATTTTTTTGCCAAAAAGCGGCAGAACGTGTTCTGCACAAGAACAACCCCATTCCATAAGGATGTAATGATGCTGTTTTATCAAGGATCCACCTCGATGTTCTGCTACAAATCTTTTATCACGCATTTACATTTCACATAAAAATTTTCGATGAGAAATTAAAAAAAAAGTACGAAATCAATTATTAGAGAATTTTATTCATCAATCTTCTGACTGGAAGTGCCGTTGCTGGTACACCTCCTCCAGATTCGCTCATATGCCCGATGAACCAGAAATTTTTGATGGGTGTCTCATGCGGAAGCCCTGACTTTCCCATAATAGGAGCAAGACCTCCAAACGCATGGTGTCTCACCATTGTTCGTTTCTGCCAGTCTAGAGGAGTAATGATTCTTCGAACTTTCACGTGTTTTCTAAGGTTGGGAAGATATTTTTCGGCATATTCCAGTAACTTGTCAGCAAAATACTCTCTTTTTTCGTTCCAATCTCCCTCAATCAACTTATTGGGGCAGATTGTATAGATTGTCATAGCAGTATGCCCTTCAGGAGCCATTTCGAGTGAATGATAAGTAGGAACATGAATAACGAATCCATCCTCACCTTCGTGGTAAATTCCGTTTATTGCACGGTCAACTCCTGCTTCTAAGTCAAAGGTACCATAACAGTATGTACACACGCAGTTCAAGTACTTATGCGGATCGAATTCTGGGTCTAATCCTAAGTGAACCATAAATATGGAATCCATTAATGGCACATCTTTCACTTTCTGTATATATTCTTCTGATAAAACACCTTCCTCAAACAAATTTATGCAAATATCTTTTGGGCTACCACTTGAAATTACCATATCTGCTTCATGGAAGGTACCTTCTTGCGTTGTAACTCCAGTGGCTTTACCATTCTCTACATCAATTTTTGCTACGGGAGTATTTAGATAGATATTTCCTCCTAATTCCTTTATTCGTTCCCCTAAAGCATCGGTAATTGTATGACATCCATTCTTAATACTATAGAAATAGAGTTGTTGACGGTTTTTAGAAATATAAGAGGGCATCCGTTTGTCGAATGAGGGTTCCGGATTTAATGCAAATACCCCCAAACCCATGAATTGGCTCGGACGTACGAAGAAGTCGGCTAAAATGGAGATAAACACCATTTGCACTTTCTCATTCTTGAAGAAATACTGCATTAAATCTGTAGCACTCCAATGTTGCTTTGAAGCTAATGGCATAAGATTCAGGAACATCCGAATCTTGTTGATAAAGGCTTTTAGACCAGTACTAAAATCCATTCGGCGTGCAAATGTCATAATTTTGGTGAATTTCTTATAATATCTCCAATATTCTTCCAATCCTTTTGTATCTTCAGGAGATATTTCCTTTAATTTCTCAAGTCGCCATTTAAAACCACCATATTCCTTAGGCTTATCTAGCCGGAAATCTGGGAAGATATACTCCCGTTCATCTCTAATGATTTCAATTTTATCGGATACTCCTAACTCCCCTAATAACATTCCAAAAGGTTCATCCGGTCCTAAACCTTCTAATAGGAGTTGTCCAAGATCCCACGTATACCCATTCTCATCCTTGAATGGAGCCATCACCCCTCCAATTTCATACCATTGTTCAAAAATTTCTACTTCATGTCCTTTTACTGCAGCATATGCACCTGCGACTAATCCTGCGATTCCACCTCCAATAATCGCAATTTTCTTTTTCTTTAGCATAGGATTTCCTTCAATTTCTTTTTTTTACAATGCTAACAAGTGCTTTCTTACGCTTCTTATTTGTTTTGATCATTTACATCTAGTTTTCTAGTCAAATTCTATATTTACATCTAAATAAACCATTTAATTGAGGTTTAAAATGGTACTATTTTAGAAAACTAGTATTTCGAAAATCTGAGGTTCTTTCAATTCATTTGAAAGGATATTATTCAGACATTTTCATCCTTTTTCGAGCCATCTGCAAGACGATAATACAAATACTGATGATTGAAATAATAAATATACTAAAAAACGGTATTCCTGATATCGTGGAATGTTCATACTCAATAAAAATCAAATTAGATAGATCCGATTCTCCGTTTCCATTCACTGCAGTTACCGCATAATAAAAAGACTCATTGATCTCCTTATCAAATGAATAACTATTAAGATCAGTTATAAAATACGGAGACAAAAGAGTTGTATTCTCAAATGGGATGGAATTACGATAGATATTATACTGAACAGCTCCAGAAATTTCATTCCAATATATGAAATTTTCATGTAATTTGATTTCTGGTGAATGTGGTTTAGAAAGAAATACAGTTTGTCCATCAAAATTCCATTTTAACAATACACCGTTAAGATTACCATAACACAAGGAATATATATGAGAACTGGTAATTTTCATGGATACACCTAACTCATATTGGTCATATCTCCCCCAAGATCTTTTCCAGATATTCTTTCCACTAAGATCCCATTTTGCGAGATATACGTCGGATAGGTGATTTAAATGAGGTCGCATAAATCCAAGGCTGTAAATATATCCATTTTTCACTTCAACATCTAAAATGCGAGATTGAGATTCCTCTTCTTTACTCCATTGTAATTCTCCATTCAAATTCCATTTCATTAATATACCATGTGTATTATTCGCACCACCAACAAATATTGAGGATTCGTCCCCTGTAATAGATAATGCTTTGTTATCATCTAGATCCGAACCATATCTTTTACTCCATTCCATTGATCCTGTTTTGGTAAATTTTATTATCAGAATGTC
>JAEOUK010000211.1 GCA_016839385.1 Promethearchaeota archaeon | reverse complement strand
GAAGTAACATAATCGAAAACTCCTAATCTTGTATCTTCAACATTTTTCTGTACGATAATATCTCCGTGTTCTCCATCCCAAAATTCTCGATAAGCGTTAATGCGATATTTCATATCATCTGTATCAACAACTCTAGGATAAACTGCGTGATTTGCAAACTGAGCAAGTGGATCCATTCCAACCACATTTTCTCCCACAGTTATGCTAATACCCGATAAAGCTGCACCGATTGCTAAACCGTCCCAATTTCGTTTCGCGACATAAGTGCTTCCTAACCCAGCAATTACGATGGGTAGCTTTTGCTTGATATTTCCCCAGCGCATTGATAAATCTACATTAGGAAATATCACTTTATCTTCGTCAACTTCAACCCCTTGCGCGCCGCGAACTTCAAATTGTATTTGAAAATCGCTATAGGACAACCCAAAATCTTTTGGGGTACCCGCAGTTGAATTCCCAAAATATTCTCTTCGAGGATATAACGCTTCTCGTCCTCTTAGTGCCGATTTGGACACCTCACAAAACACAGGACAGTCTGCGATACAAATTGGGCATAATCCTGACTCGCAAGAATCTTCTACTCTTGTTCTTGAGCCAATCATGCTTGTCTGATGTGTTAACATCGAAAATTTTGTCATTTTATTTCATTAAACCTCCTATTTCTCCTGAAATACTTCAATAATTGATTCAAAAATTTCGGGGTGTTCGATTGAAATTTCGACACATCCAGCGCTAGAAGAACAATTCCATTTATGGTCAGTTCGATCGTCTTTAAACATGGTTCCAAAGAAAATTTTGGTATCACCACATATATGACAAATATTTAGACTATAGGAATATTCAATTCCACAATCCGGACATTTTATTATCATATTTTATCAACTGGTTTTTAATCTTTTATTTTTTTAAAAAAATAAAATTATATTTTAGTGCGAAATCGGTTTGTATTCTATGAACGAAAGCTATAGTGCTTCGTAGAGCCTCGGAAATCTGTTATCAAAGATTTTGAGTTTATCAGGGTACCTTTTTTCAATTCGTTTTATGATTTTCGCAAGTGAACTACGATGTGTGTAACCCATTGCGAAAGACCATTCTCGAGCTGTTGATCTTCCTAATTCCTTTAATTTATCCAAACATATTAGCTCGTACGTTTTAAACTCTTCGTTTGCTGCGATTATCGCAACTTCAGGGCTTTTTTCTAATTCTTCTAACATCTATAATTCACATCCAATATTTTTTATTTTCATTTATTTATCTTCATGATGGGACTATTTTCCCATAATGAATGTTTTTTAATTAAAAAAAGATTTTTCTTCTTTTAAACCTTATGATTTAAATTAAAGTCTGAAAATATTTTAATTATAGGATTTCTTGCTGAAAAAAATATACAACATGCTCATCTCGCTTATATACTTATTGTTTTGCGTTAAAAATTTTTTAACCAATAAAAAACCATATATCGACAAAAATATAACAGAATAACAATTTCATAATGAATTTCCTACAAAAATGTAATCCTTTTAAATAGTAAAAATAATCATCTAATATGAGTTCACAAAGTGAAGATCAGATATATAGAAAACTTCAAAGGTATTTAGATACGCTTCCAGTTGATTATCCAGAGACAGAATCGAAAGTAGAAATTAAGATTTTAAAACATTTTTTTACACCTCAAGAAGCAGAAATTGCACTTAAACTCAAATTTATCCCTCTTGAAGCAAAGACATTATATAGACCTTTCAAAAAGAAAGGTTGGAGTCTTGAAGAATTCTCAGAGTATCTTTCGACTATGGGTAAGAAAGGCGCTATAAATTGGATTCAAGATGATGAAGGGGTTAATTACTTTGGTATTGTTCCCTTAGCTGTTGGGTTTTGGGATTATCAGATGAATAAACTCACCAAAGAATGTGCAGAAGATTTTGATCAATATTGCGAAGAAGGATTCATATCTGCTATGTTAGAGAATGGGCTTCTCCAGATGAGAACTGTTCCAGTAGAAAAAAGTGTTCCAGTAGAATATAGCATTTCAAATTTTGATGATATAAAAAAGATCATAATCAATAACAAGAGAACGATTAATTTAGCCCCATGTATATGTAGACAATCGAAAGATGTACAAGGAAAAGCGTGTGAACATTCGAT
>JAEOUK010000006.1 GCA_016839385.1 Promethearchaeota archaeon | reverse complement strand
GCTATTTGTTGGGAAAGATGAGGTCCTATTTCTGATAAGTGATATCGGAGGGCAAGAAAGATTTGCTTCAGTTAGGGAGAAATTCTATCGAGGTGCAAGAGGATGTTTTCTGGTATTCGATTTAACAAGAGAAAACACATTGGCTTCAGTTAAAGCTTGGAAAAAAGGTTTAGATGCTGTTGAAGAAGATGTGATATATTTCTTAATCGGAAATAAAGCTGACTTGCGAGAGCAAGTTTCTGTTTCAGATGAAACTATTCAAACAATAATTGAAGAATTAAATCTGCCTAAAGAGACATTTTTCATAACTTCAGCAAAAACTGGTGAAAAAGTCGAAGAAGCATTTGTTACTTTTTCGAAGGAATTGATGAAAGCAGTGGAAAAGAAACGAGTAGAAGTAGGTTTAGACTAATTTTTCTTTTTTTATAAACAATATTTTTTATTATAATTTCACGTTTAATGCTTCAAATTGGTATAAAATAAGGTTTGGCGAGGCAGCCGGGATTTGAACCCGGGTCCATGGAGTGACAGTCCACGATCATGGGCCGAACTAAACTACTGCCCCGCAGTTATTTCTTTTCTGTCTACAACTTTTTTTAAATATGTCGGTTATTACTACTATATTGATTATTACTATCGCATTTTCTTAATTCGATATATTTTTATTTACATCCTCTTCATACGAAGTAATGAAAAGAACTCAAATATTTCTAGTGATTCTAATTTCATTGAGTGTTATTCAATACGTGCCATCCAAAAGTTCAGCAGCTATTCCTGTTGTTGAAGATGGTGACTTCCTCTCTCTTAGTTATACATTAACAGCTAACGCCTCAACTATTGAGTTTTATACAGAAGCCAATCCAAGAAAGTTTCGTATTCTCAGTGCTTCTTTCACTCCACCAGGATTTTACAATGCCTTGGAGGGGATGCCTTTAGGTTCAGTTAAAGATGCTACGATTCCTCCTGAAGAAGGTTACTTACCTACAGATATTAATTATGCTTATTTAACTGGCTATACATTATATTATACTAATATCAAAGTTCTTGAAATAAATGGGGAACATTATACTGATCTTCCTACAGGTGGGACAGAACCAGGTACTTTCGGATATTATGCAGTCAGAGTAGCTATTGGACTTGCTGGAGCAGCCGTTTTTGTAGGATTAGCTTGGGGTGGATATAAATTATATCCCAAAATGTTTGGTAAAAAATGTGCAGTCTGTAAAACACTTGCTGTTGGGACATGTACAAAATGCGGTAGACAATTCTGTGAGAGATGCTATTCAAATGGTTGCCCTTATTGTAAAGCTAGAACGCTGAAGAGATTTAAAACATCTGCATAGTATCTAACTTCGAAATTCTTTTAAGTTTCTAATAATCTTTCGTCTTAATGGTTTCTCGTCGAAAACTAGTAGTGGGTTTATTTATTATCTCTCTCACTATCCTAACGAAAGCTGCAATATATTCACATGCCTACGATGATGTTCAAGGAGTTGAAATGAACGATATTATTGATATCGCGTTCGATCGTACCATAGATGGTCATCCTGAATCTGGTTATGATGAGGAAAATCCCTTCCGTTTAACTGTTAATCCTGATTACATTAACATAGCATTTGTGAATGAAATAATAGGGATGAAAATTGGTGAAACAAAACCAAGTATTCAATGGACGGTTTACCAAGAAAATGGTACTGTCACAGAAATCGAATATTTGAATACAAAGATTGTTCGACTGGTCAAGGATGCTACACCCTCTTCAACACCAATAGGTGAAATTATTCTAAATGTTTTTGTGGCTCTACTAGTAGTTGGAGGTTTAGTTGGTGCTTTCTTCCTTTATACTAAAATTATTCAACCTCGTTTCTTGACCAAAAAGTGCATGAAATGTGGAAACAAAGCGACGTCTAAATGTTCTAAGTGTGGTTCATTTGTTTGTGCAGAATGTTTAATAAAAGGTTGCCCTAGCTGTGGCAGTAAAAAGTACATTCGACTTTAATTTCTTCAAAATAATCGAAGTCTTTTTTAATTTCATCTAATCTTTTGATACAAAAGTAAGCACTGCCAGGATAGCCAAGCGGTACGGCGGGGGTCTCGAAAACCTCTGGCAATAGCCTCCGGGGTTCAAATCCCCGTCCTGGCTCCATCACGAAGGCTCGATTCTCTTTCTACATGTTTTTTTGCTACTTTTATTTCATTAAGTTTTTAATTGCATGAGTTTTATTTCGCTTATAGGTTTGAGTGTTATGGTCTCCCCAAAGTTTCGTGTTAGAAGTATTTATGATGTTCCTGTTATTAAATTAATTTTAGATGAACTCAAGTATGAGCTTATTCAACCAACTTCTGAGCAATCAAAGTTGTTTAAAGTAAAAGATAAGATGACTTCCTATGATGTTGAAATAATCGATATTTTAGATGGTTATGGGATTTCAATTGAAGGTGAAGAAGAATATGTGTCTTCTATAACTTCACTTCTGTTAGAGAAAGTACCCAATTCAATTAATCTACAGCATCCGGTACAATTACATGCAGTGTATAATGGTAAGGTTGTTCATGTAAACCATGAAAAAAATCTATCTGTTGTGGATATTGGGGAAAATATCAATACTATAATGTTCGGCTCAGATTTTCACCGAGGACAAAAAATTGTTGTTCAAATAAAGCAATTAAATATATTTGAAGATCAACTACCTGTTAGTTCTACAATTATTCATTTTCCGGGACAATCCGTAATTCTTGAAAGGGATGCAAATTTTGTTCGAGTTTCGAGGAAACTTCCGAAAGTGGATCGAGACAGATTATTTGAGTTAGGAAAGAAATTACGTCCTAGGGATCATGGTTTGATTATGAGAACTAGTGCAAGTGCAGCTTCCTCTGAAGCAATTCAAGCTGATATTGACCATCTGGTGCAAGGTGCCGAAGAGCTCGACCTCTTAATATCTGGTTCATCCTATGGTCCAGGAATTTTACAGCCAGGTCAAACAGTAGCTCATACCCTTTTCCCGAAAAATGCAAAAGACACATTAACTAAAATCAGAAATGAGGTGATTCCAACCATTCCCCTATATCACTGGTTTATGTCCTATTCTCCTGAATTAAAAATTACAACTACTTTTGCAGAAAAAATTTCTTCAGAAGTAGCTGGTGATAAGCTTTCACAAACTCTGAAACAAATCATATTAGAAAAGGATTTTTCAGACAACACACTTATTCGATTACAAGAATACAGATTAACATCTCCTCCACAAGAAAGAGTGTTAGGACAATTAACTATCAAAGATAATGTTCTGACAATAAAAAGAAGTTTCCGATCTACTCGTGGAGTTCATTACGGTTTGAGTTCTGATATACAACAAGGTGATACTTCAATTATTATTACAAAAGAAGGAAGTTGGACAATACATTCGAAAATATCTCGTAATGATAAGATTATTGGAGAACTTGTAAAAGTTGTAACACCTGTTGAACTATTTGAAGGCAGTCAAATACGTTTCATTGACCTAGGTTTAACGATAATCAAACAGAATAATGATATAGAAGTCAAAGATGAAGGTTTAGTTCGCAATCTGTTTGAGCACGGTATAATCTCTACAACCTTAAAAGAGAAAATTTATTCTTTGTTTGAGGAATGCCAGAAGCAAATGGAAAAAGGAAAAGAGCAAATATTAATCCTTTCTGAATAAAAATCATTGGGGATTAACTTGAAAGAACATCTAACTGCTGTCAAATGGAACCCAAGTACCCCACCTTATTCTTTTCTTTATCTAAGAGACTTTGAAAATGAGCCAGATGTGATTTACACAAAAGGAATCGAGCTCAATCAAACCTTTAATTTGATTATTAAAAATAGTAAAATCTGTATAGGTCATTCAATAGACAAAAATAATTACTATCTGTGTTCGAATACAACAACAGAGAAATACAATCGATGTTATAATTGTGAACAGAAGGATTTTGAGAAATGTTTCATTCTTTGTGATGCAAGTAAACCTTTTGGCAATTGTTCTAATAATTCTGCAGCATATGAATATTGTAAAACGCACCCCTCTTCCGTGTACCTTGCTTTAATTGCAAATGAAGTAAAGGTTGGTGTCTCTTTTTCACCACTTAAACGATGGGTAAATCAGGGTGCGGATGTTGCCGTTGAGGTATTTAAAGCTAAAAATGGTTTTGATTCTAGAACACTTGAAAAAGATTTATCAAAATCACTTTCTATCCCACAATCAATCCGAAAAACACACAAAGCAAGAAAACTCAATTATGATTTAACTAGATCTCTTCCAAGGTTTCGTGAATTGAAAAATGAAGTGATTGAATATCTCGATACGAATAATTACATTACGCAAGAATCTGAACTATTGTATAAAGAACAATATCTTTCCTCCTATTATGGTGACATTCCTAAATTATTGTCCAATCCCATTTTTAATGAAGTAGAAAAAACCAATCAGATCGTTGGAACTGTCGTAGGTGTAAAAGGAAAATTGCTTGTAACTCAAATAAATAGCAGTTATTATGTAACAAATCTTTCAAAAATTATTGGACGAATAGTAGAATTCTCTGATGAGCCATTAAAAATGAAAGGCCAACAATCTCTATCAGATTTCTTTTAATCTGCTTACATTTGCTATGATTTGCATTAAGTAAATGTAGAATAGTTTAAATTATACTGGAAAATCGATTAATTGATAGTATGAGCGAATTCAATAATCGTAATATAGAGTGTGTTATAGCTATTCTAAAGGAAAAAAGTCCTGCAACAACCAAAGAAATCTTAGCTCTTACTGATAAATTCCCCGATTTGTGTGTTGGCTGTTCTTCTGGTGGAGATGTTATCATGGCTGGAAAAGAATTAGTTGAACAAGGAATTATTGAACGAAATTGGACTTCTAACGGTTATGCTTGGAAGTTATTAGATGATACAATATAGATTTTAATAAGGTGTTAATATGGCAGTTTGGTCTAAAATACGAAGAGATTTCCCTGTAT
>JAEOUK010000210.1 GCA_016839385.1 Promethearchaeota archaeon | reverse complement strand
CAAGCGTGCATTAATTTTATTGAACACGGAGGAGATCAAGCTATTATTACATCAATAGATCACATCCAAAGTGCTCTTCTTGGAAAAACAGGAACACATTTTAAAAAATAATTATCATTCAAAAAAAAAAATCAGAAATCGATAAAAAATACATGAGATTCCAATAATGAACACAAAAAAATCCGATATGAAAATGAAAATCGACAAATTCTTTAATTCATTAAAATTTTGGAGAAAACGAAAATTACCAGAAACGCTTAATCTAAAAGAACTGAAACGTGGTGAACCGATAGTAGAAATGAATGGAATCACCAAACAATTTCCAGGGGTATTAGCTAATGATGGTATCAATTTTGAATTGAAGGCAGGTGAAATTCACGCATTGCTTGGAGAAAATGGAGCAGGTAAATCAACTTTGATGAATATTTTATATGGGCTTTATCGCTCTGATTCAGGTGAAATTAAAATTAGAGGAATTCCTGTGAATTTTAGATCCCCAAAAGATGCCATTGCAGTCGGAATTGGAATGGTACATCAACACTTCACTTTAATACCTACCATGAGTGTTACTGAAAATATCATTCTTGGTCAAAAATCCTCCAAAGAACCTCTGTTAAATTTAGCAAATGCAGAGAAAAAAATTCGTGAACTCTCAAAAATATATAGTTTGGAAGTTGACCCAAAAGCAATTGTCGAACAGCTTCCTATGGGCATTCGCCAACGTGTTGAGATAATAAAATCTTTATATCGAGGAGCTCGAATACTTATTCTTGACGAACCAACTTCGGTCCTCACACCTCAAGAAATAAAGGAATTCTTTAAAGCGCTAAAATCCATGGCGAATGAAGGGTTATCTGTGATTATAATTACACATAAATTACCTGAAGTATTCGCAATAAGCGAAAGAGTGACAGTACTAAGACGTGGACGTCTGATTGATACTGTGGAAACCAAATCAACTGATCCAAAAACTTTATCGTTGAAAATGGTTGGAAGAGAAATTAAATCAGAACAAGAGAGAGCAGAAATCGAATCTAAAAAGCCCATTCTTGAAGTAAGAGATATAAAAACATTGAATGACAAGGGTCAAGAAGCTCTCAAGGGGATTTCTTTCTCCATAAACGAGGGAGAAATTCTGGGTGTTGCTGGTATCGCTGGAAATGGTCAAAAAGAGCTTTCAGATGTTCTTTCTGGAATGAGAAGGGCTACTTCTGGCGAAATACGCTTTTTTAATCAGGATATAACTAATTTCCCTCCAAATAAATTAATTGAGATGGGGATAGGAGATATTCCTGAAGATAGGAAAGGAGTAGGCTTGATAATGAGCTTTTCAATTGCAGAAAATTTAGTTTTGGAAACTCATTCCAAGAAACATTTTTCACAACAAGGCTTCTTGAAAAATAAAGAAATTCGAAAGAATGCTGAGAAAATCATAAAAGAATATGACATAAATGCTCCTGGTCCATATACTTTGGTGGGAAATCTCTCAGGTGGAAATTTACAAAAAGTTCTTCTAGCTAAAGTTCTTTCTAGAGACCCAAAGTTTCTTATTATTGCTCAACCAACAGCTGGGTTAGATGTTGGGGCAACAGATTTTATTAAAAGGAAAATTTTGAAGGAACGAGAGAAAAAAGTAGCTATTTTGCTTATTTCTGAGGACTTAGAAATCGTCATGAGTTTAAGTGATCGGATTGCGGTTATTTATGAAGGAGAGTTTATGGGAATAATCCCAGCTGCTGAAGCTCAAATTAGTCACATTGGAAGATTGATGTCTGGAGTAAAAGAATAGGTACCAGATTACACTAGATCATGGAAACAAACAATGACTGACTTAAATTCTCATACCATATCTTCAAGTTTTTCTGATAATTCTATGATTCTGAATTCCCTTTCAATAGGTATATCTGTAAATAAAAAAATCCAGGACCAAGGGGACCTTGGATGGATACATAGTATATTTGAACGTGTAATCAACATTTGTATAAGGGGAAATTCGTTGATCAGTATTGTTGGAAAAGAGATTGGAAATGGTCCTTTAAACATACTTGTTGATGTCCCTCCTAATATAAATCTATTAACTGCAGGAATAAAAATCGGGGATTTGGTAACAAGATCTGGTGATCTCATAACACTTGGAGATAATTCCCTCATTATATCAAATAAAAGAGCTGAATTATGGATCCCGAAACGAAAATATTTTGTAAATTTGCAGCCCATTAATTCAATTGTCACGAACTTAGAGTTTTTAAGAAATTTAACTGTAAGAGATCATCCACTGATAGGAATAAATGAATTAATTTCATTTACTAATCTTGATGGTATTGACCAAGGACCAATTCATAAACTTGGAACACTTTCTATTTTCGCATTACCTCATATTTCTTCTTTGCTTAAAGCGATAAAAGAAGGAAATTTGACTAATATAGATCACATTAGTAGTAAACTAGTAGGTTTGGGATCCGGACTAACTCCTGCTGCAGATGATATACTTCTGGGATTAATGATTAGTATGATTTATTTTTCGGAAAATTTCCCAGAATCAAGTATTGATGTGAAGAAAATAAATCATACAATAACATCTAATGTATCAGGACGAACTACATTCATAAGTCAAGAATTTTTAAGAGAAACCTCAATTGGTAATGTAAGCGAATTTGTAGCAATTCTTTTGGAGAAATTACTTACATCGGATCAGCAAGAGGTCGAAAATTCTGCAAGAAAAGTATTGAATTTAGGTGGTACATCCGGAGTGGATATAGTATTTGGAATCATTTTGGGTGGATTTCTAATAATAAGCGATGTAATTAATCAAAAGAATCATGTTCAGTAATGTTTTGGGTACGAGTAATTCAAGTTCCATCCATACCAGAATCTTCTTGCGGAGATACTATGATAAAATATTGATATAAGGGAATTTCATCTAAATACTTAAGAGAAACCTAAGTAGAATAAGGAGTATGAGCGAAATTTCTGGAGTATTTCTTATTCAAAAAATGTATATAAGGTCATTACGTAAGAAACTCAAGAAGAATAAATACGATTATGTAATTATCTCGACAACAAATGAAAAGTGGGTATATTTTGTTTTAGATGAAAAAAATGTTGAAGAGGTTAAGAAGGAAGAAGATTTTGATGAGTATTTTGAACAACATATGGAAAATATTGATTGGGATATATCCTTAACTCCCAAAACATTGATGGAATTCCGTAATTTCTCCAAATCCTTTCCCATTTTATTTATTGAATATACAGAAGGCAGTGGATGGGGTTATGTATTCTTTGTTTTAGGAGAAATTCGGGCATCTTTTTTCTTGGATTATGACATTGAGGAACCTTCTATTCAAGAGATAAAACAACAGCTTCGAATGGTTAATATTCGGGAACTTAGACTCTTAGGATTAAAAAAAACTGAGATAAATGAGATTCGGGAATTACTTGATAAAAAAATCATTCTTCAAGATATAAAAGGAGAATTAGAAATTCCCCTTGTTGTTAAATTTCTGAAAATTTTGGGAATTAACGATATTACACGGATTAGCTGGAATTCTATAGGATATATTAATGACCTTGAGTTTTTGAGAAATCAACGCAGGTTAATATCAAGACCTCTTAGAAAGCATGGATTTAAATCCTACAAAAAATCAGATATCGGGCGAATCTGTGATGGAACTATCCTCCAGTATATCGAATTTCAGAAAAATGGGGAGGAGGAGGGGGAATATTATGTAAATGTATGGATTCGACCGTTATTTAGTGATCTCAAAGGTATAGGAGGGCGAATTACCCTATTTGCACAAGTCCCTACTCATGGAGGAGAATATTGGAGTGAAGAAACCAAAACTGATTTAAAATTGGTCAGAGATGGTATTATGGAATTTGTTCTACCATGGTTTGAGCAACATGCTGCTCCTAGGGACTTGATCAATCATTTTGAAAACAACAAAAATAAAAAAATGGAAAATTGGACTCATTACGATATTGCGATGGTGTATTTATGGATACAAGATTATGAAAAAGGTGCATACTACCTAAAGATGGCTCAAAACCAAGTAAGTGATGAAAATTCACCAATTATAAAATCCAGCTGTGAAAATATTCTCTCACTAATTGAATCCGGTCAATTTGAAAAAATCCAGAGCCATTTAGAAAAAAATCTGAAAAAGGGCAAAAGAGGCTTGAAAAAGTTACAGAAGAACATTGTGAGTTCCTTCTTTAGAGATACATTCCGAACCTTGGAAAATGAGGAAGAATCAGAGAGTAAGGAGAATTCGATTGCTCCATAATCGAGAAATTTCTTTTTAAAATGAAAAAAAAAGTTGAAAACCACGATGATTAGTGCTTGATAACAACTTTTCCCCCCTTCTTCATTCGAAGAATGTATATAATTGTAATACCGATAACGGAAACCACGAAAAATAATGGAGAAATACCAATTTTATCAGGTGGTGGATTAGGAGGAGGTTCTCCATATATCATCTTGATGATTAATGTGGATTGTGTACATAACATTTCCTGATTGTAATTTTGGAAGATTGCTGCATTATCTATTCCTCGATTGTTAATAGCGAAGATAAACCTTTCATTTTCATCTAGCAGGAAAATATGCAAGTCATCGTTTCTACCAATCAATATCCCATTTTCTACACTGCAATACCCCAAAGAGGGTTCTATAATCGCATCAGCTCCGTAGATATCTGTAAAATTGACAAAATTCGTCGTAAGCAATTCGGATTCTAATGCACCTTCAGGTATTTTATAGAGAGAGTTATTGTAAGCTTCATAGACGTAGATATTTCCTTGATCATCCACAACTCCACTGGTTTTATCGGTCTGATTTAAGGTAAGGATTTTTGAATAGCTCATGGGATCCTCAACTGGAATTCGCCAAATATTAGACGAATTTTGTACCAAATCGGCAGTAACTAAAACGAAATCGTGATTTTTTTTATCATATACTATAGATTTTGTAGATTCCCCAATCTCATTTGTAAACCATGATTCCATGCTACCAGTATTAGATAGATGAAAGATAGAGACCGAATCGTTTGCTAATCCAGTATACATTGCATCATCCACATCTACAATTATACTATTAATAGCGGTTTGATTAGGTGATGTCGCAAAAATGGTTGGTTCATGCTGTCCCGTAGGTCCAATTGGTTCAGTTAAATTAAGCATGTAAATCTTATCATCAACTGCATACAATATTTTTCCATCACGAGTCTCAGCTAACGAATAAGAATTCACTACAGGAGTGAGGTATTCCACAGCAGTTTTCGAAGGATCATATTTCACAAAACACCCCCCAAAACTTACTGCAGCTACAAATGATTTCAATTTTGGAAACCACGTGAGTCCTCCCATTCCTCCTTTCGAATTCATTATAATTTCATGCGTTCCATTAGAGTAATATTTAAAGAAACCCCGGTCATTTCCATCCGCTGTCATGCTATAAAGCGTATCATTTTCATCCACGCCGATTCCGATGACTTCTTGAGTACCAGGTAATCCTATTCCCGTTCTCATGGTTTTTATTACGGATGACGTAAAATTAAGTTGGGTTATAGTTCCATTATAGGTATGTGTATAATATAAGAGAGTTTGGTTGTTATTCAAGATGATTTGACTACATCCTTGTACATCAGATACAATTGTTGAAAGATTATTTCCGTTAGCATCAAAATGAAATATATCCGTATTATCAAAGAGAGATCCGCAATAAAATGAATCATCAATTGGATTGACTGCTAACTCGCTCAGAGGTCTAAAATAGGTATAATTTTTCAGGAGTGAAATCTGGTTGGAGGAAATAGTATAAAATCCATTTTCTGTTATTCCCAATATCCGATTATTATTTGGTTGGTATTCTAAATCAGTGAAACTAAGATTACCGGTAGAGATCAATTCGGTGTGAGTACCAAATTCATCCATTTTCATGAATTTATGATTAAGATTATCCACATAATACAAATCGCCATTTTCTCCAATACAATTTGCACCTGGTGGATGTGCAATTTCATATACAGGATATGCGTCCCAACCAGGTCGTAAATTT
>JAEOUK010000209.1 GCA_016839385.1 Promethearchaeota archaeon | reverse complement strand
GAATTGATTTATAATTGATGATTATTTTAACGATATTGGGATTATCTAATTGATTATGATAAAGCAGTTGTAATGGTGACAAAAAAGGAAAATGTTAATTTTAACCTACTTCCATCCAGTTCTCGGTCCAGATATTTTACTAACAGAACCTGAGAATATCGTAGATTCCATTGATCCTGGTCACCTGAACGAAATCAAAAGCCTATTGGACACTGCGGAACCTGGATTTTTTACTCATTTCTTCAGCGTAGATATGAGAACCGTGAATATGGTGTTTTCTTTGCCCTCTCCTTGGGCACGTGGGGGAGAGGAAATTGCTATGCTTACGAAAGTGATCCAAGAAGCCGATCCCAATCTGGAATTATATGAAACTCAATTTCTCCATTTTATCAACCAGATTAAAAATGAGATTCCCGATGTGTATAAGGTATTTTATTTTAGAAAACCTCCCAAAGGAACAAATCGTAAAGAAATAGAACAAAAGTTAGAAAAAATGAGTTTTTTTTACTCAGATCTGTACAAAACTTTGAAAGCTATACCTGAGAACACATTTGGGACTTTAATCTCACTAAATTCAGTATTGAAAGACCAAAATATCCAAATTCCTTCACGTTTTATCCATGATTTTAATAAAGATTTGGATGGAACAGAGAAGAACTTCTTTTTAGTATGTCAGTATCGCGATAGAAAATTCAAACTAGAGTTAATTCCAGTCAAATGCAAAAATATCCTAAAAATTAGTTTGATGTTGGGTACCACACTGAATATCAAAGTAGTACAAAAAATTAGTAATATCATCGCGCAAAACAAATTGTCTATCATATATACATCAGGTATCTGCATTCAATCTGGAAACTGTATATATGAAGTATATTTAGACGCAGAAACGATTTCGGATAGGGAATATCTCATTTCAAGTCTCATTCGTATTACCGAAGTTCAGAACGTTAAAATACGAGCGATAGAAGGATAAGAAATCGATTTAGGTTGAACTTTCCTCTAAAATCTTCAACAAGGTCCCTTACTCCACCGAAGATGGTGCTGTGCATATTCTAACAAATCTCTCAAAATATTAAAATAGAATCGAAATCCATGTATGAATAAATGTATCCATTTCACCGTGGAGGTTGGTATTATTTCTGATCAAAATAACTTGTTTAAATTCAAGATAACCTTATTTGGGACTTCGAATGTGGGAAAAACTTCGCTAATTTTACGTTTCGTTAATGAATCATTTGTTAATGACATTAAAAAAACAATTGGAACCAATTTCCTCGTGAAAGATTTCGAAATGGATAGAAAAAATATTAGATTACTAATATGGGATATTGGAGGGCAAGCCCAATTCTCAAACATGCGAAATGTATATTTTAAGGGGAGTAATGCCGCAATCGGGGTTTTTGACATCACTTCATCTGATTCTATTCTTAAGATACCTAAATGGATCGTAACTATCGAGAAATTAGGCTTGAAAATTCCAATGCTCCTTCTAGGTAACAAATACGATCTTGCCCCGAATATGCAAATTGTGAAAGAAAAAGAAATTCAAGAGCTTATAGAGCAAGTCTCGAAACAGATGGATGCACCAGTAGAATTTATGTATACCAGTGCTTTAAATGGGTTGAACGTAGAGGAGGCATTTTCAAAAATCGTCAAAATGTGCATTGAGAATTCACCAAAATAACTCCATTACTGTGTTGTTAAGATCTTTTATATGACAAATTCTATCTTTTAGAAAGATATGGCATCAATAGCTTTTATCGAAGAAGACGATATTGGATCTGCTTGGATCAGTGCCTTGCGTAAAGTGCTTTCTTACGGGGATGATATTAAAACCGAATATGATAGTGAAACGGATTTCCCTGCAAAAGATAGCACTGTATTAATCTGTGTAAGGAATCCATTTAGCAATCCCATTTTGAATAAGCATAGTAAAGAGAAAAAACCTCTGAAGGTACGTTCTAAGGCAGGGAACTCTTATGAAGTATATGGAAGGATAGAGGATATATTCCTCAT
>JAEOUK010000208.1 GCA_016839385.1 Promethearchaeota archaeon | reverse complement strand
CACTGTATAGAACATGATCAGAAGTGTAATTTACTACACAGGAATAGGTCCAATCGTGTCCTGATTCAGATCCACTTCCTGTGAATTTAAAACTCTCATTTGGAACTGTTTCTGTAAAAGTGTATGCAGGATAATTTGTTTCTAAGTATTCAAATCCTGCTTTGAGATCCGCTAATTCTGTTGAATCTGAAATCAGGTTAGTACCCAAATGAATATCATCTAACACATCCCCGATAAAATTACCAGGAGATGAGCCTAAAGATCTTAAGGTGATTGGACTAAGGGAAACGGGATCATCAATGATAGTATTATTTTGGTTAACACTACCATTGATATAATTCATTCCATTATATTCAGGAAATCCATCCACAGTAAAAATTACGTACCAAGTTGTAGTGTAAGTTAGATAAGGATTATTTATATAATGAGTTGCATCCCATCTGATTACATCTCCTCCTCTAACTCCCCAATCTGGCGTGGCTGCTTTTACAGTAGACATTCCAAGAATAAATAAGAACAGAAATAAACCTATTGCTGTCTTTTTTGAAGTTTTCATGGTACTCACTTTTTTGATTGTTCAATATAATGTTGGTTATAATTGCTAAGTGAATAACTGATGAGATTTTATGAATTTTCGAATAATCACAAATACTCCAATAGCTAAGGTTCCGAATAGTAATAATAGAGAATACCCAGGAATAGTGAGATCGTGTGGGGAAATTCCGCATAAGCAGTGTGCAAACATTGCTAACCTCCATTCATATATTTTTTCTTCCACATATCCAGATGAAGTATCATTATGATGATAATACTCGTTTATTTCCATCAGTACATTTGCATAGGAGTAATTCAATAGTGCAGAATAAGACCAAATATAATTCCCATCTACCCCATTTCCAGTTATAGCGAATATTTCATTAGATACTAATTCAGAAAGGATATAATATGGATATTCATCTATAAAACTCTCAATCCCTGTTTTCAAACTTCTCAAATCAGAAGAAGAACTGATGAGTTTCGGACGTATACTTTCATAATCCAACACATCACCTATGAAACTTCCTTCTGACGGTCCAATATTATGAAGATTTAAAGAACTAATATCAACGGATTCTGTGATTGTTCCATTTTGATAAGCAGTTCCATTGATATATTTACCCCATCCATCTCGAGGAAATCCATCTATAGAGCACTGTACTGTCCAACTCCAATCCAAAGAATAAATTGTGTTATTATTAGAATAATTTCCTTCCCACTTTAGAATATCACCTCCTTCAACACCCCAATCGGGAGTACACGCAATAACTGTAGATATTGACCATGTAAAGGATAGTAAAATGAGAATAATTAGATATTTTGAATAAGTTTTCAAGAAATCACCTTGTTTAAAATATATATAACATATTATTTGCAAAAATTATAAATGTTTGCCAGTTATTGAAGTAAATAGACAATATTGTAAGATAAGAGAAATAAGTTATTCATGAATATAAAATCAAAAATTTAAGAGATATTTTTAAACTAGATGATAATTTGAGAGATTTTAATCATTCCTTTTCATTTAAGAGAACTTTCAAATTTCTACGTATGATTGGTAACATTTCTTTGTGTTGTTCATACTTGAACATTTTCAGCTTAGTCGAAATGGATCTAATGAGTTTATCGTTCATTTCTCCCCTCAATATCATATTCGTTTCCTCCTCGTCAATCGATTCAAGTTTTACTGAGTTCTTTTTTGAAATTGCATTACCAGGGCAGGAATACTGGCAACGAATACATCCCATCAAAGAGTTATGGTCATTTTGAGGGAATATGTCAGGAAATCCCCCATCTACTTCATTATACAGCGTAATGCACTTATCAACATCAACCAAAAATCTTCCATCTCGAAGGGCAGACGTGGGGCACATTCGTTCACATATTTTACAGTTCTCACAAGTATCCATTAACTTTCTATCTGTCCAATCATAATGTTCAGGGACATAATTAGTAAAAAATGCAAAAAGATAATGAAAACTACCCATCTCCCCTACATAGCTTATATTATTTCTACCGTATTTTGCCAGTCCACTGCGAACTGCAAGTGATTTCAAGAATATTTGTTTGGCAACTTTAATTTCATATTTTTTTGATGTGTCCTTGTTCTTAAATAATTCATTTCTCAGATATTCAATAATTTCTTCCACTTTTGTTCCATCATCAAAATATTGAGGAGGAATTGTTATTGTATGTGTTTTACCTTTATATTCAAAATCAATATATGCTATTGGAGTAGCTTTTGCTACGATAATAATCGATTTTGCTTCTGGAAAATCTTCAGGCACCGTGAATTTCTTCTGACCAATATATAATTGATAAGTCGGGTTAGTACTTATGGGATTGTCCCGATAAATCTCGTTTATGTCATTTTGGAGAATCGGAAACTTCTCAAGAGATACTATTTTATATTGAATTTGTATAATGTTTTCCTCCTAATGATGTTCCATAGAATAATGTGTCTGACGGAATTTCCACTTAGCGTTCTTGTTTACTAGTACTCCAGTTAATCTTCCGGGAATCTCCACCATTTGTCCACCCATTTTTGTGTGGAATGAAAGTTCTGATGCAAACCAAGCAACATCCCCCCTAGGATGAACCTCGATTCGTTGATATGTAAATTTCACTTTCACTTTATCCACCATTTTCCAGTTATGAACTACAGATTCTTTAAAATCCCGCAATATGGTCCATTTCTCACCACTTTGAGAACCGTATATCACCAAATCAGGTTCAGAATCATAAAGACTCATATATAGTTCTACATCTTTCGTTGCAAAAGCTTTTGCCATATTTTCTAATACAGACTTAATTTCATTTTTATGTTCAATGTCGCTCATAAAAACACCTTATCGCATCTAATATGTGCAAGTTGATAAAAAATTGTCTTATAGATTATTTCAATTTCCGAAATCGTTCAATTAACTCGGTTTCGTTCATGAAAATTTCGTAATTTGCGATATCAGTAACAATTCCCTTGATATCCATAACAGTTAAATCTGAAAGTAGTCCTACTAATTCGGGATTTTTTTCAATGTGTTTTAACTGTTGGTTGATATACTTATCTCGAGCTTCTGTATATGCATGAATTAAATTCAACAATTCGTTTTTGTCAATATTCTCGAAATTTTCGAATTTCTTAAAAAAATCAGTTTTTTTCTCAAAATAGGTTTTGTATTCAGGAAGTTCCCACCATTTCAGCGGTTTATCCTTTGAAAAATGCAGTAATGCTGTGCGACAATACAATTTTTCTGTCATGTGACTATCCATGGGCTTTCGATATCCACATTCCATAATCAAATTTGCATCTACAAGGATATCCAAATACCTATAAACTGTTTTCATGGATTTTGTGTATTTTTGCTCAAGTGGTTCCCAATATAATTCATGTATATCTTTTGCAGAGAGATATTTTTTCTGCATTAATCCATGGAAAATGATTTTATAATCTCTAAGCAGTTGCCTTTTCTCTAAAGGAATATCCATTATAATTTGAGGTTCTTTTTCTATGAAAACCTTGAATTTTCCATTTTCTTTATGTTCGGTCACAATTTTTTCTAGGGAATCGTTAATTATAACCTTTGTCATTGAACGAAACTTTAATATACTTGTTTGTCTTTCATTGTCATCACATGACAATAATTTGTCAAATAATTACAAAGTGAATAAAATGTTAGGAAAATCAGAAATTACCCAAATTAATGAGAGAATTATTTTACATCGATTTGTAGGAACTCCATTTAATGAGGGAAACATAATTTGTATGGTCAACAACGATGGTTTGGTGTTTGTAGATGCTGGTCGTCGCGCAGATAATGCAAAAAAATTCCGTAAGCAAATGGAGGAAAAATACAGTCTTCCAGCAAAACTGTTAGTACTTACGCATACTCATAATGATCATTTTCTAGGTATAGGTGCCTTTCAAGACATCCCAGCCGTTATGGCAGAAAAGGGAAAAGATGAATTCTTTGAAATGTTCGAACAAGGTTATGATACTGAAGAAGGTCGACAGACAAGACTAGATGAAATTACTAAACGAATTCAAGATGGAGGACATCCATTAAAACCAGGCTGGCTTGAAGATTTTGTTCCGAATGAAGTTAAATCTAGATGGTTCCAACCTCAAATTTTAGTGAGGGACAAATTAACAATTTGCGATCAACAATCCGAACATGAAATTGATATTGTTGCATGTGGGGGACACAGTCCCTGTTCAGTATATGTTTATGATCGAAGTTCAAAAACGTTAATCACTGGAGATAATCTAAATTCAGAACACGCTGATAATAGTGGTTGTATGCTCTTTCGAGCTTATTTAGGACTTGATTTGATGAAAGAATGGTTAAATATGGATGTTGAAAAATATGTTCCTGGTCATGGGAGAGTTGTGGACAAACCGTATTTAAGAAAATCCTTAGATTATTTCATAAACTTGAAAAAAATACTAGAAAATCTTAAGGAAAAGAAGGTATCAATTGAAGAGGTTTCACAACATCCAGACATTCCACCTTTCTATGAGGAAAATATCCCCGATTTCATGAACCTTGTCGTAAGAAATTGGTACTTGGAAATGAATAATTTAACTTTGAGTTGAGAAATTATGAGTATAGGAAAATCAGAAATTACTGTAGTTAATGAAAGAATCACCCTTCATAGATATGTAGGAACTCCTTATAATGAAGGAAATATTGCTTGTATTGCCATGAATGATGGTCTTATTTTTGTAGATGCAGGACGTCTTAAACAAAATGCAGAGAAATTTCGTAAATCAATGGAAGAAAAATATAATCTTCCAACAAAGCTGCTAGTTCTCACTCATACACATATGGATCATCTATTTGGGATGGCTGCGTTTGAAGATATTCCAACCATCATGGCGAAACAAGGAAAAGATGCAATTTTGGATATGTACAAACAAGCACTGCACACAGAGCAAGGTCGTCAAGCTCGATTAGATGCAATTACTGAGTATAACCGAAAAGAAGGAAATGAATTACCTCCTGGATGGTTAGAAGAGTATGTTCCTAATCAGATAAAATCAGAATGGTTTCAACCCCAAATTCTGGTTGAAGACAAGCTTATCATCTCAGATCAGCGATCTGAACATGAGATAGAATTTGTTGTTTGTGGTGGGCATTCACCCTGTTCAGCATATCTATACGATAGAACTTCCAAAACGATGTTTACCGGAGATAATTTAAATTCAGAACATGCTGATAGCGGCCCTTGTATGCTTTTTAGGGCGTATTTAGGAATTGATCTGATGAAAAAATGGTTAGAAATGGATATAGAGAAATATGTTCCAGGTCATGGAAGAGTGGTGGATAAAAAATATCTTAAAAAATCATTAGATTATTTTACCCAACTAAAAACAGTTTTGAAGGATTTGAAAGATAAAGAAATTCCAAAAACAGAAATGTACACTCATCCATCCATCCCGTCATTTTATGAACAAAAGGTTCCAAATTTCATTAATCGAGTACTGGAAATATGGTATGATGAATTAGATGGTAAATAATGTAAAAAATAAATTTTTCAATTATTTTTTTTATTATTTATTTTAATAATTGCGCTATGATTTTTTTTTATTCAAAAACCATGCAGTAATGAGCAATAAACCAGAAATTATCGGTACAATAAATGCTATACTTACATACCATCCATCGAAACTAGCCATTAAATACCAAATAATACCACCAATTCCGCCTAAACTTAAAACTACTCCCGTAATCAATTCCCAAAACAGAGCAGCAAATATTACTAAAATCCATGGGATCGCAATCAACCATAAACGTGGAATCCACAAACCAATTAAAAATACCAAAAAACATGCATAGACGCTATTTAATCCAGTTATAATCCATGCAGTGATTTGAAGCGATTTTGCATTCTTTTGTTTGTAAACTGTGATTTTCATTGTACGGTTAAATATGAACTAAAAATTCAAAAAAAAATGGGAAATAATTCATTTATAAAAAATTGAAAGTGCTTTTTTGATAAAAGCCCCAAAGATTTTGAGAATGTATTTTTAATATTCTATTTGAGATTTCTTTTTCGCATGTAATATTTCCAGCCCATCTCTTACCTCTTGTAAACGTTTTCCATGCAATGGATAGAAGTACATCCCGATTATTCCAATGATTAAGAATGTCATCGGAAATGCAGTCATTAACAGACGCAATCCTAATAGTATCTGAGGTGTTATGGTTGTAGGTTCAAAAACTGTCCATCCAACACTATTAAGTATTAAACTTATTGATAAAAACACCAGTATAACAGATAATCTCATAAAAAAAGCAGTTACACCCCAATACCCTCCTTCGGAACGATATCCGGAAACATATTCATCCTCATCAACAATGTCACCCAAAATTAAATCGATACAAAGCATAGAACCACTTAATCCGATTCCCACAAAAGCAAAACAGATAGTCCCTTGAACAAAATTGCTGATAAATAAAAGTGGAATTAGAGAAACCAACCAACATGCTTGGGATATCATCCATGTATTTCGAGGACCAATCTTTCGAACAATGATTTTCCATACATTAATGAATAATGCACCTACTATGAACGCTTCTCCAAGAAGAACAGCAAGTAAAAAGGAATCCTCAATATGCAATACAAATTTACCGAACAGAGGGACAATTGTTGGCAGAATGCCGAATACATACCAATTTGATATTTCAGTTACATTGAACCACATAAAAGATTTGTTTTTAACCGCTACTTTAAGAGAGTCCCAAAGACCAGGCGCATTCTTATAATCTTGACTGAATTCTTTCCGTTCTTTGGGTGCCCATAACAGAAACAAAAATATTCCTACTATAACGATTATCCCTATAGTCAATCCTGCATATTTATATCTAGGGAGATACACATCCATGGTCAAATCAGGGATGAAAAAGGTAGGAAGTAGAAATGCAAGAAGTAATGCGAGAATGCCAATGATTTGCTTAATGTTCATAGCTTTTACTCTTTCCTCAGGATCCAGAAATACTTCGGGAAACATACATGTCTGGTTTAGGCTAAACATAGTATAGAATAGCTCAAATAAGCAAATTATACCAACGAAATAGAGAACTTGAATCCATTCACTTGCATGGATAGGGGGTGTATAGAGTAAAACCATGGTTGCAGCTAAAGGAATCATAGCTATCAAGATATAAGGTCTTCGTCTACCTATTTTGGTGTGAGTTCGATCTGAGATATAGCCCATAATAGGATCATTAATTGAATTCCAAAAACTCCAGATAATAAATCCCATAGTTATATAATTTACATTAAGATGAACAATCGTGTAGTAAAATGTGAAGACATACACAGTAAACGACTGATATGAAATGGTATCTGATAATTGTCCGAATCCATACCCTAGCATATTTAAAAATCGGGATTTTGGACGTTCTTTTTTCTGTCTCATCATAATCATTCCTTGAAAATAGATCCATCTTGTTTGATGTTTTATAAAAAGATTCAGATTCGGAAATAGACATTTTTGCTATATAAATGAAGGGATTAAGAAAATCAATGTGTAGGTTAATTAAACAGAACTAACTTAGAAACTCATCACTATAATGGTGATAAAGAAATGTCTCATATAAAAACTGTAAAATGCCCTGAATGCGAATCTGAAATAGAACTTGGGAATGAAATATTAAACAAAACTATTTGTCCTTATTGTGGTTTTACGTTCAATAATGATATAGAAATAAAAGCAAAGAAAAAATTTGAACCAGAACCTACGCGAAAAGGTTGCTGCCATTAATAACATCCATAACGACGAAAAAGTGGATGAAAATAATCTGATTCTTAAAATACTTGAATGCGTCCGATTGTATCTAAAATTCCCAAAATTAGAAATACGCTATAAGATATTCCTATCCACACCCACATCTGTGTTGCGATTTGTGTTGTTATCAATTTAGCATTACTCTCAGATTTATAAATCCACATCCTGATTATCTCACTAATAATCCAGAATATTCCTATAAT
>JAEOUK010000207.1 GCA_016839385.1 Promethearchaeota archaeon | reverse complement strand
CTGGTTAATATATTTCTCAGGAATGCCTATGCCTTCGTCTTGTATTGTAATAACAATATAGCTTCCAGAATTTAATGGTAGTTTTGAATCCGCTCTAATTTTTTGGTTATTGGCCTGTATATATAATGTACCTCCATTTGGCATGGCTTGTATAGCATTCAAAACTAGATTATTAATGACTTGACTAATTTGACCTTCATCAATTTCTACAACCCAAAGATTTTCGGGGATATCGTATGCAATTTTGACATTTGACCCTCTTACTGTAAAATTAGAGGTCTCACGGAGCAACCCCGCAATCGAAGATAGCTTTTTAATAGGAGTACCACCTTTTGAAAAGGTCAATAACTGTTGTGTGAGCTCTTTAGATCGTAATATAGCTTTTTTCGCCTCATCTAATCGTCTTTTTGACTCTTTATGATCAGACATTTCCGCTAAAGAGATATTACCAATAACTGCAGTCAAGATATTGTTAAAATCATGAGAAATTCCCCCAGCTAGGATTCCTAAAGAATTGATTTTCTCAGTCTTTTCCAGTTCTCTCCGATAAAATTGATGTTGTTCTTCATCTTTCTTTTTTTGGATTAAAGATGACACACTTTCTAACAATAGAGTTATTTGCTTCACATCTGAATCGTTATATTCATCTAATTTATTGCCTAATCCTGCTACGGCTATTAGTTTGTCTCTAATAGTTATAGGGATCAACATATAGCGAGATATCGGGGGATTGGGAGGAAGCAATCTTTGAGCAATCGAGGATACTTTCGTATCATTCACTACTACTGCTTTTTTGCCGTGGATCACTTCAACCCAGACAGCTTTGTTTAGATCTTGGTATTTAACGGGAATTTCAAAGGTTCTTGGTGAATCTGGAAATTCATTTGACCAAACCCGCATATTTTTCATTTTTCCCTCTGGAGTTAGTAAAGTTATAAATCCACTTTCAGAACGCGTTAATTTAACACTTTCATTTAAGACATAATCAAAGATATTTTCTTCAGATTCTTCGGACATTTGATTTAAATTCAGTAATGCTTCTAATCGGCTTTCGTTCAACTTTATTAGCGCTACCGTTTTTTCTAATTCCTTTTGATAAATATGCCGTTGTACTTCATCCTGTTTTTTCTGAATTAAAGAAATAACCGCTTCGATCAATAAGGTTAATTGATGTACATCAGAATCCTCATAATCTTCATCCTTATTCCAAAGCCCTGCAACAGCAAATAATCGTTCGCGCACAAATATTGGAACTGCGATATATCGAAAGATTTCTCTTGGAATTGAAGGAAACAATTGACGTTCCTCACCCATTTCATTCTTTCTGTTTACGATAACTGGTTTTTTCGTTTGGATAATTTCACTCCAAATTCCTTTACTTAAGACTTCTGAAGTTTTTTCTATATTTTCTTGAATGGGTCCCATGTGTTTTGCATGTATTGACCAAATCCGCATCTGTGAAATGTAACGACTTTCCGGATCAACATGTGCAATAAATCCATGGGTTGATTTTGTGAGTTGCACTCCCTTTTCTAGTGCAAAATTATAGATTTCATTCTCTGACTCGTAATTCATCTGAGTAAGTTCGAGTAATGCTTCTAATCTATTTTCATTTAGTTTGATTTGCTCTTGCGCCCATATTATTTCTAATGTTGTCCCCAATTGGGATGAAAGTAGTTCTAGAATGGTTCCTGTTTGTTCAGAAATTGATGCATGATTACGAGAAGCTACATTAAAAACTCCTATAACTTGATTTTTGACAATTATAGGGATAATACAATATGATTTGATGCCTTCATTGATAATAATTTCATTTTCAGTAGTTTCAATGTGTTTTAAATCCCGAAAAATTATTTCTTTCTTTTCAAAAATTTCCCCACTTGTACTGCGAAATTTGTTGATTTTTACTTTCTCCACAAATTCAGAACTTCCACCTACATTATATTTTAACTCAAAATCACGAGTTTTTTTATTGAGCAAGTAAACTCCAATTAAATCAATTTCTGGAACTTTTATTGCACTACTAATGCATAACTCAAATAATGCATCTTGTTCAACTACTTTATTGAGAGAAATTCCAAAATCACGCTGGATTTTTAGTAATTCTTCGGATTCTTTTTGTTCGGTAACTTCTACACCCATTCCTGCTACAGCCCAAGGATTTTCCCCTTTATTGGCAATTGGAAACTTAGTAACTAACCAAGATCTAACAATCCCATTGCTAATTGTAGTTTCGGTCATATGGGTTGAGTTTTGAGTATTTAAAACCTGTAACTCATTCTTACGAAATATTTTTGCTTCTGCTTCAGAAAACAATTCGAAATCTGTCTTTCCTATGCATTCTTCATAGATGAGATTTCGAGTGGGATTTTCGTTTATCAAGTTTTGCAGAGTTTTATTTAGATAAATGTATTTTCCCTCGGGAGATTTTATGAATGCAACTCCACTGAAATTCTCCATAAAGGCGGCAAATACTGTGATACTTTCCGAAAGCTTCTGCTCGGTTCTCATCTTTGTAGTGAGATCATTAATGATTAAATGAATCGCATTAGGTTGATTGTTTTTGCGAATTAATGAAGGGAAAATTTCTAATACTTTATGATTTCCTTTCAATGTAGCAATTTCAGTGGAAAATGGAGCCGCTTTTTCACCATCACGAATTTTTTGGGCTAAAGATTCATAAAAATTGTAAAGATCTGTTGAAATATTAATTAAGTGGGCATAAGTTTTACCAAGCATCTCTTCGACGGGTAACTCAAAAATTTCACTCGTCTTAAGATTGCAATCTAATACTGTTCCATCTAAACCGAGTAATACAGTGCCATTCGGAGCATTTTGGAAGACAGTT
>JAEOUK010000206.1 GCA_016839385.1 Promethearchaeota archaeon | reverse complement strand
GAGTTTGCAATCAGTAAGAGTTCCCCAATCGAAAAATATCCAAAATCTCCAAAATCTAAACGTAATAAGGTTCTGATGGAATCTCCTATCACAAAATACCCAATAATTCGAAATCCTATGTAACCAGCAATTACTATTCCTGATATGATAATACCAATTCTTTTGTTTCTACTTGGTTGATAATCATATGTCGCTGCGTATTGTATCATCCAAGCTAGAAGTAAATTAGTGGAAATATCTGCAGTACCCTCCCAGAATGTTTCTCCAAATCCATGATACCATATTGTAGCAATTCCGGTGAGTACAATACAAGAATAAACCATAAGCCATCTTATTGGAGATTGTTTTTCTTTCCTTCGAATGACCGTCATTATAAGTTGAATTAATCCAGACAAAGTCAACAAATAAGCTGTAACCGTGTTCGCCATCTCAGTAGGATTTAACATAGCTACAAATGTGAGTTATGTTAATTTAATTCTAATCATAAAATTTGATTTTTGAGAATAAGAGATCCGTTTTAAAATTGGATTAATTTTGTTTGTACTCAATAGAGAAAAAGAATTTTTTTTGGATTCGGGTTATCTTGGAATTCGACTATCGGCTATTGAGAATACACTAACCGGTCGTTCGAATTTGATGAAGGATTTTTGTCTTTTTCGTCTATCTTGTCTGAGTTCTTTCCGGGAAATCACTGGGGATAATACATATTCCTTTAATTTTGGTTGTTCTTCAACTTTCGGTGATTCTTTGGTTTTTTCCAGGATAAACTCTACTTCTATATAATCATAACCTAAATCCTGTTTTAATTCATGCGATAATTCTTGACTTTTGGGATATGCCATTTTTTATTTTTCACCTTTTTGTTGAGTGAACCATTACAAATCAGGATACTATTGCGGAGTATTTTTTTGCAAAAATTTATTTTCGAAAAATTCGAAATCAATTGATGCATGATTCCTAACGTTTCACTGAATAATAATAATGAAACGACCTATTTAAGTGTTTGGTAAGAATGACGTTTCGAATGACGTTTCGATCTTATAAATTATTGAAACGTTATAAAATATAAGTCACTAATTTTTTCCTACAGATTTAATATTATAGGCGATTCCCATTAAGTTCCCACGTTTTCTCAAAAATAATGACCCATAGATTTCCCACGTTAAGATGTCGCGAACGTCTTTTTTTATCATAAAAATTAAACGTTACATATTTAAGGATGGTTTACCATTTATATATTGTAACTCAAAAACCCCTCTCGACAATAATGAGGTAGATATCAATATGACAGAAGGAAAAATATCCGAACAATTTCAAGAAAACATCGAATCTAATGAAGTTGAAGAAAAGGAAGGGCTAATTTGGGGTACACTAGTTACAAAAAGTCATGTTCGACTGAAAATCTGGCAAATTTTAGAACTTTTTGGGGAATTGAATGTTACAGAAATTTCCAATTTGCTCGAAGAATCGAAATCTACAGTATCTCGTCACTTAAAGAGTATGGAACAAGATAAATTAGTCAATAGTCGAAAATGTGAAGCTATATGTGACGGTAGAATTAACCCTAAACTTTATTCAATTAATTATGAGATAAAGTGTTCGAAATCAAATGAGAATCAGGAAGAAGGATTACCAACAGATTTCGCAAAACGCATTAAATTCATATTGACTGAAATTCAGACAAATCGCTCTAGTATTACCATGATTAAAGGAATTATGGATCTCTTGCTTCCAATTTACGAAGAAGTCGAAGATTTGATCAAGATTGGAACTCCAGAAGCTCTTCAAAAAGCTGATAAGATCTTTATGGAGTACATGTGGGGACCAGAAGGAAAACATATCACATGGTTTCTATTCTTATATTTAACCCCTGAAATGAAAGATCTGAGGTACCGCATAGAGAAGTGGGCTTATAAAGGAATAGAAGAGGAGAATTTTGATTCAGAGAAATTTGAAGAAGAGCGTTTGCAGCTTAAAAAAGAATACACAGAAGCGAAATCAGAGCAAGAGGATCCGTTAGTAAAAAAGAAATATGCAAAACTGGGGATAGATCTTCCACTCAGGAAAATCTTCAAAAAGAATTTAAAATTCAAAAAGGATGCTTAAATTCGAATAAATACAATCCATATCTTTTTTTTACCATCAATAATTTGAGAATGCAATTCTTTCTTTTTTTATTTCTATATAAAAAGTAAATCAACCAACTATACAAATTTATAAGATTTCTCGATCCACATAAATATATAGTAATAATAGGGAAATAGGGAAAAAATATGAGCGACTTGCATCGTGATTATCTCGAAATAGCATGTTTATCGATGTTACTAAGTAAATCAATGAGTACAAGAGATTTAATGCTGGAAATGAACCAACAGGGCTCGAATATTTCAGAAGTTTCCATTAAAAGTGCAACAACACGTTTAATGCAATTGAAATTAATTAGGAGCGATCCTGATTTGCCAAGTAATTACTTAATTACATCAGATGGTCAACTAGTGTTCGGAAATCTATTGAATTTCTTATTAAATCACATAAATTCTTTAGCTTGGGATAATATGACACCTATAAGAGATAGTGTAATTAGTGGGGGAGATATCGCACCTGGAGAGACAGTTCTTGATTGTAGTAGCGGAATAGGAGACTGGTTTGCAAAAGAGTTATCCCGAGAAGTTGGTCCGAAAGGGCAAGTTATTTTCTTATCTCAAGATGCACGATATAATCTGGAATATTATGAAAAGCTAATTCTTCAACAACCAGAATATTCTAATATTTCATATGTTTTAAAAGAAGAATTCGTTGGAAAAATAGAATCTAACTCAATAGATGCGGTTTTTCAAATATTTGGCATACATTTATATGAAAATGTGAGTGTTATCATGCAAGATCTTTGTAGAATTATCAAACCCGGAGGTAAAATTGTGATTTGTGATCCCGTAGAAATTGATCATTATATTTTCAATCAATTCCAGAGAAAATATCCAAAACTACATACAGGAACTATCCCAGAAAATCTACGAACAATCCTATTACAAGCGGGATTTAAAAATATCAATATGAATAGCTTAGATGGATTGTGTATCGCATCCGCTGAAAAAGTAGCCAGAATGCCCGGTCAAATACCTCTCGAACCTCTGAAAAAACCTGAAGACAAAGAAAGGGAAGAAAAAGAGAAACACTATTACAAACTTTAGTCGAATAATATGGTTCAATACATAATAGATAATTTTCGAATTCTTTGGGAAGGAGATTTTCCTCTCTCGAGAATTCATTGGCACGCTCCAATTCTATCCGAATATACCCATTCTAATCTTTATTCAAATGAGATTAAAGAAAATTGGATGGAGCACAAGCAAAAGTATCCTCGAGATTATGATGGAAAATCTCTTTATTTGTATGAATATGAATTTCGAAATCAAAATCTCATTCTTAATGTTGGTACGGTGAATTTCTCTACTATCATCTATTTGTACAAGCATAACATTCCTGTAAATCAAGGTCTTGGATTAGTTGGAGTGCAATCTTTAATATTTTCACCCGATAAATCGCACATTTTAATAGGTAAACGTGCTCCAAATCAGGATTATTTCCCAGGTGCACTGACTTTACCAGGTGGGATCTCGGAAGTTGGAGATTTTATGTCTCCTGCTTCTGAATCACTGAT
>JAEOUK010000205.1 GCA_016839385.1 Promethearchaeota archaeon | reverse complement strand
CTAGCAATAATCGAGTTTTAATTATGGATGATGATGATGCATTCAAAATTAATGCGAAATCTGGGGATCGGGTGAAATTAACTCGTATAAAATCTAATGGGGAACTTGAAGAAGACGGAGTAGTAGCGATTATCAATTTAGCGACAGGAACTGAGATAGTAAAATCAGGTGAAGTTGGATTATATGATGAGTTATGGGAGAAATTAAAATTATCCTCTAAAAACAAATCAGTTGAGATTCAACTCCTATCAAAACCAAAGTCTTTCGAAGCAATTAAACGTAAAGTAAAAGGAAATGAATTAACAACTGATGAAATTCAAGAAATTATTAATGATTGTACTGCGGGAGCATTATTGGATATTGAAATTGCAGCTTTTGTCATCGGATTAGAAACTCGAGGAGCAACAGATCGAGAAGTCGTAGATATGACTAAAAGTATGGCTCATTCGGGAATAGTATTAGATCTTGGTGAGGAAGTTTTTGATAAACATAGTACTGGAGGTGTTCCAGGAAACAAAGTCACTCTGATTATCACTCCTATTGTTGCAGCAGCTGGATTATTAATTCCTAAAACAAGTACTCGAGCAATCACTAGTCCCTCAGGTACTGCAGATAGTATGGAAGTATTAGCTAATGTAACTTTTCCTAAAGAACAAATGATTGAGATCTTGAAAAAGAACAATGCAGGAATTTTTTGGGGTGGCGCATTATCCTTAGCTCCAGCAGATGATGCTTTGATACAAATTGAGAAACCTTTGTCAAGCGATCCCTTTCCTCTTATGATAGCATCCATACTTTCTAAAAAAATGTGTATGGGTGTTAAAAAAATGGTTCTTGACGTTCCGTGTGGCAAAGGTACGAAATTTCCAACGATTGACGAGGGAAGGAAATTTTCTATACGCTTCAAGGATATTGCTCAAAGAATTGGAATTGAAGCTATATGCCTTCTTACAGACGCTTCTCAACCAATAGGGCATGCAGTTGGTCCAGCTTTAGAAGCCCGAGAAGCTTTATATCTTCTTGAAAATCCTAAGAAAGGGTCTACTAGTTTAAGAAATAAATCCGCTGAACTAGCTGGTGTATTACTTGAAATGGGTGGAAAAGCTCCTGAAGGTAAAGGAACTGAATTAGCCATAGAAATCTTGAATTCCGGAAAAGCACTGAAAAAAATGCGCGAAATTATCAAAGCCCAAAATGGGAATCCTGATATAACTTGGGAAGATATTGAAGTTGGGACTTATATTGCAGAAATGAAAGCTACACAGTCAGGTTTCATTACTCAAATCGAAAATTCTCACATTAATCGAATTGCAAAAATCGCAGGATGTCCAGCTGAAAAGAAAGCTGGGGTCGAAGTCATTTACAAACGTGGCTCACGTGTGAATGAAGGTGAAGTAATTTTCAGAATTTTTTCAGATAATGAAGAACGTCTCAAACAAGCAGTTAAATATTACAATCAACATCCCCCACAGCGTTTTTCGGGGATGACTATTGAGAAGATTTAACTAAAAATTTACTTTTACTTCTAAATCTTCCCAAGAACCACTCTACAGAAAATTTATAATGATATTTTCGCCATAAAATTAAGATACAATACCATAAAATGCCATTTACTAAGAGATATGGCATCCAGACAAAAAATTCTGATCTTATAAATTCATCTGGAACAAAAATATTGAATATACTTTGAAAAATTTGATAAATAATTACTGAAGTCAAAGGTTCTAAAATGTAAACTGTAAGGGAAGTTGTACTATACATATCTAGGAACCTGACAACACCAACGTCGCGTTCTCTTTCAGTTGTTTGATAATTTTTGAATATCAGGATAAAAACACCAATAAATACACATTGTCCACCAAAATTGAGTAAATGCAATGGTAAACGAACATAGCTGCTGATATATGCGGACACAATATCGAATCCTGTTAATAAGATTATCACAAATCCTATAATGCAAATAAATCCACATACAAATAAAAACATCAGTAATGTTTTCTCTCTTTTCTGTCGAGTTAGATTATATCCAATAAATCCGCCTGCTATTCCAAATACTATAAGAGGAAAAAAACTGAAGCGATTACTGGTTAATTTAAGTAATATAATTAATTGTCCTATTTTTCCAGAGTTGTATAAATCAGTAAAAAAATAGAATGGATCTTTGCTCCATAAAGAGAGAAATACAGTTAGTACAATAGAAACAAGAAATGCTAATCCAAAAAATACATAGAATTTCAGATTAACACGCTCTCTTCTTCGATAAACAAAATACCCTAACGCAGAAAGTATTACAATAATCCATCCGAGTGATTCAATCATTCCTGTGGTTGCATAATGAATTAAATCGAATCCGGTAAATCCCCATTGTTCTATTGTACCTGTGAGAAGGGAGTAAGTAATTGGTCCAGGATGCTCAGTACTTTTTGGTGAGAATATAGTTAACCACAAATATTGGATTACAATTAGTAATATGCCTAAGAATGCTCTTTTGAAAAAATAATTAGCTGGTTGGAAAGATATATGAGCTTCAAATGTAGATCGTGCTTGATAGATAAATACGATCCCGCCAATCATACAAAAAAAACTACCCCAAAGGGAAAAGAAAATGAAAGGTGAAGCTATAATCCGTACTAGTAGAGACTCTTCAGTCATAATATTTTCAAATATAGGTTTTAGTTGATCTACCACCCGAATTAAAAATGCATGAAGAATTATCATGTAGAAAATCATCATTCCTCTGATAAAATCGATAAAAACTAATCTTTTTGCCATGAGAATCCTCTTATCAAGGAAAATTTATATTATCTCTTCTGAATTTAGCTGGATACTATAAAAATCTATAATTTCATCCACTTTTGTGCAATTAAATATATCCTTATCAGGTCGTAAACGTTGAAATACAGGAAATCTAACCGAATATCCTTTATCTCGAACTTGACCATTATAGAATTTACCTGCATCTGCTTTTTCACTTATAGTTAACTCATCACCCACGATTTCGCAAACTATACTTGGGTTAAACCAAACATCAGGTTTTTCAGAATTACATACCACATTTTCTGGTTTAGAATCAGTTTTTGTTGGTCTAAGTGTCTCCCAAAAAATCTCAAGATCATCATCCGAAAATCCTGTAGCAACTCGCGTGAGAAATTCAAATTTTTCATTTTCCTCGTTGTAGACAGCGACTAGAAATGCTCCATATCTATTTGATCGCCTTCCTTTTCCCATATAAGCTCCAATAGGGACAACATCTATAGAATCTTTCATTTTACCCGCTTCTAATGATTTTAATTTAATCCAAAGGAAACCTCTATTTCCGGCTTTATAGACAGATTCAACAGGATCTATGGACTTATTCATAATTCCTTCACAATTTTTTGATCGTGCTTCTTGGAAGAATTCAGCCAATTCTTCAGTTGTGGATATTGGTTTTTGCATGACAATTCGTATATTTTTTTCTTCATTAGTAATCTTTTCTAATAATTTCCTTCGTTCAGGCAAAGATTTATCCAATACAGCGATTTTAGAATTATTTTCTTCCAAATAGAGAATATCAAATAAAAATAAACAAACGGGAACTTTTTTGACAAATTCCTCGACATCATATTTCCTTCGTCGAGTGGTTAGGACTTGAAAAGGTAACATTTGTTCAAAAAATGAGTCCATTGCAACCGCTTCACCCTCCAAAATCACATTTTCTACCTTAATGTTGTTGATAATAACTTGTTGAACATCTGGATATTGCTCAGAAATATTTTTCAAACGTCGAGAGAACAGTGAAACTTGACTTCCTTGTTTGTGAATTTGTAATCTTTCACCATCTAATTTGTATTCACTAACGCATTTTCCTCCAATTTTATCTAGTATCTGAGTATAATCCAATCTACTTGCTAGCATCATCCGTATTGGAATACCGATTTGTATTTGGATTGAATTTAATCCGTTAAGTCCTTCTTTCTGAATTATTTTGCCAATATAACCCAAATCAGGATATATATTGTAAGCTTTTTCTATTGTCTCTCGATATTTTTTATCTTGAAGAAAGGCTATTGCTAAGGCGTCCATAATAGAAGCGTCTGATACTCCAACTCGTAATGAAGAATTGATTATTCGCATTAAATATTTTATAGCATTAGGACTACATCTTGCTAATAACCAACGTAACTTGTCAAATTTTTTATCCATAGATTTCGTACCACTAATACTCGCAATTTCTGTCAAGCGATCATAAATGTCTTTTATATATAGAATATCTTGTTGTAGTCCCATAAATGCAGTTATTTGTCCTTGTTTTTTCTTTCCGCCTGCGAGACTTGCAGCTGTTTCTCCTAAATCTCCTGTTTTAACCATCATAGACTTTACCTTAGCTGAATCAACGGCAAAATAAGAAGACAAGAGGTCTAAAAGAGTCTTTTCTGCTAATCCCAGCTTCGGTTGTTCCGAAATTTCAGCATATAACGTTCCTTGTGTCAAATAAATTATTTTTTCGAGATCTCCCTCATCAACTTTATTAGGATTATCTCGAATGTACATAAATAATTGAGACAATAAGTCTAAAATCTCTAAACGTTTCGATGTTGATGAAATCTTCTCATAATAGGAAACTAGGGTTTCAAACTCCATGTGCTTCTCACGATCCTACTAGAGGATACATATAGAAATATAAATAAGATGATAAAAAAGATGATTTATTAACTTTTTAATGATTGAATCAAGGAAATGAATTTCTCTTTGATATTGTTTTTAATTGTAGGATCAATTATAGTGGGATCGAAAGAGCCTTCATGAAATTTAACTTTTCCTTCTTCAATATGGAATCTCGCGATTGGCCCATCCATGAATTCAACAGATACCGTGTTGTCATCAACTCGAGATACCCAAATATCTTTATATTGTGATAAAATTGCCATAATTACACATCCTATCTGAGCTGCTTCCATAGATGCTGGTAACGCAGGTATTGCTAGAGGTTCAGGTTATGGTACTAAGGTGTCATCAGCATACTCGGAAGCTACCTTTGGAGGTTCATTCTCAACTGGTGGGAGGGCTGGTTGAGAGATTTCTTCTTCTGGTGCTGGATGGGG
>JAEOUK010000204.1 GCA_016839385.1 Promethearchaeota archaeon | reverse complement strand
TGCGTGTTTTCTATAACTTTAGCCTATTTTCTGCCAAAATCCTTTAACAAGCTTGGACGTGATGAAAAAGTCCAACTAACTGAATAATTTCTTTTTTTTTACTTTTTCAAAATAAAAATAGTATCCAAGGATAAAAAAAAGAAATAAAAGAAAATATACTATTAAATACTCTGGAATTTAGTTCTGCCGGTTCCCCATGTTCCTATTGCTTTTGCTAATTCTTCATGGTCCTTGGCGTATTCTTTTACAGGAATACCTTGGATTGCAGCATCAATTGCTTGTCGTAATGATCGAGCTCCCGCGGCGGGACCGTCTACATGTGCATGTACTCCTCCACCTGATCCAATCATGATGTCTATACCGCAGTCTTTGATGACTTTCTCTATCATTCCAGCTTGAATTCCTCCTGATGGCATCGGTAAAGTCGACTTAATTTTTTGGAGTGGGTAGATTAACTCTTTTATATTCATAAAGAATCTCTCATCAACTACAATTGCTTTTCCGTAAGGAGCAGGTAACACAATACTATCGGCTCCACATATTCGCGGGATCTTACCTAATGTTAAGTTGCTAGCAACCCCTGACCAAGGATCTTGATACCAGGTTCCGGCGAAGTCCATATGAGCGAGGATGGGTAATTTAATGGATTTATCTTCGGCAATTGCACGCAACATCGACAATCCACTTGGCAAGTAATTAATTAATAATCCATTTCCTCCTAAATCTTGCACTTTATTGGCATGTTCAAGAATGTCAGGATATCCATCGCAAATTCCGATAGTGTACATTTTCTTTTCCCCAGTTTCTGAGGCAGCTCTATCAGCAGCTTCCATTACCATAGCCAATCGGTTTTCTAAGGTGTTAAATTCTGCGTCAGCTATTAATTCGTCATCCTTTACGACGTCACAACCTCCTACGAACGCCTCATAAGCCAAATCACCTGCAACTTCGCAACTATGACCGGTACACGGTTTTATCATGTTGTTTAAGATAGGACGTCCTTGAACTCCTAGGAGCTTTCGGAATCCTTCTATTCCATACTTAGGACCTTTAAAATGTTTTAAAACGGATTTAGGCATTTGAAAATCTACCAGTTTGAGCTTACCTCCCATGCTGATATTGCCGTAGATCGCGGTAAACATTAGGGGAAAATTAAATTTACCTGCGCTATTCATCAAATTTGTTACGGGAAACGCAATTCTAAATACATAATATCTTAATCCATCTTTATCTGTTTCAACTTCATACTCATAGTTAGGAACTTCATAGCAACCTAGCACCTTTGCAATGTGTTCGCGCCGAACTTCATCAGTTTCAGCTGGGACACGAATCCAAGTTCCAGTACTTTGTTCTATTGCTGCGAATTGTGCGAGTGTTGTAGCCGCCATTTTAGGTTTTAAAGCAGCAGTATACGTCGCAATAATGTATTTTTCTATCTCTATCCCATCTTCTAATGCTCGTGGGGTAGCTAATAAATCTTCACTTTTCATTTTCTTATATTCTCCATAACTTAACAAAAAAATCGAGTTTTAGGAATCATATATACATTCGATTTCGCGATTATATTCGTTTTTGAAATCGAAGTTCAATTTCGTTCGTCAAAAAGGCATATAGATAAAAATCATCTAATTTGATGTTCAAAAATCAGACAGATTATAACCAAACAATTAATTATCAAAATAAGTATCTAGGTAATTCCATTACATAGACACACGTTCATTTATTTTTATTTTCGATTCAAATTTCGATGTAATCGACTTCAAATTCATTTTGAAAACACATATTGGAGGAAGGATCCATGATATGTCGTTTCAAGTTTATTTTTCCTCCAGTTAGTTCTTTCAACTATAGATTTAACCTCACTCTCCGTATAAGACGCCAATAAAGACCCTAATGGTTCGTTAGCCTTTCTTAACGCTTTTGGAACTACATTCTTCGTGATAAAATTGAGGAATTTATACCATCGTGTTGGTGCAGTTCTATGAAAGTCAAATAAAATAAAATTACCTCCGCGTTTCAATACTCGATAAATTTCATTAAGAATTTGGATCGGATCTTCCCAATGATGTAAAGAAAGGCTTGTACTAACTATATCAAAGTAATCATTGTCACATGGAATTTTTTTTCCATCCCCTAATAGCAGATGAATAGTATCGATGTTTCTCTTTCTAAAAGATTCATTACACCTATCCAACATGGTTTGAGTTATATCTAACCCATAAAGGTCTATTTTAAAATTTGAATATCTTCTGTTTATTTTTTTGTACAAATCGACAAGAAAATGACCAGATCCACATCCAAAATCTAAAATTTTTATTTTATCTTGCGAGATATGATTCAATACTGCTTTTAACGGAATATTTCTTATAATTTTGAACTGAGGAAAATTTTGAAGTTTCGAAAATGCAATTGATACATCTATATCATCAATCCCCTCTGAAAAACCGATTTTACGCTCAGGCGGTAACGGATTTAACTTACCCATAGCTGTAAGAAATATTATCTCTTGGTATAAAGCTTCCGTTTTTATAGTACGGGGGTTAAATTTTATTATGATTAACTTAACCGACGTAGAAAATGCATACGAGCGAATAAAACGATACATCAATAAAACACCTATAATGACCTCCCGCACCTTAAATAGAGTAGTGGGTGGAGAAATTTACTTGAAATGCGAGAATTTTCAACGTGTTGGCGCATTCAAACCAAGAGGTGCTCTTAATGCGATCTTGAGCTTAACTGATGAACAAAGGGAACGCGGTATAATAACTCATTCTTCAGGGAATCATGCTCAAGGCGTTGCACTTGCTGGCAAGCTTTTGAAAATCAAAACCGTAATTGTAATGCCGAAGAATGCACCTCAAGTCAAAGTAAATGCGACTAGAGATACTTATGGGGCAGAAATAGTCCGGTGTGATAATAATACGGAATCTCGTGCACGAACTGCAGAAGAATTAGCTGAAAAACATGGATATACTTTAGTTCATGCATATGATAATGATAATATTATTGCAGGAGCGGGAACTGCTGCATATGAATTAATTAAAGAAGTAGGAAAACTGGATTATATGTTTTTCCCGATTGGTGGGGGAGGACTTGCAAGTGGAACCATTATTGCTTCTAAAGGTTTAAATCCCGATATTGAAATAATTGGAGTAGAGCCTGAGAAAGCAGATGATGCATTTCGCTCTATAAGAGATAATAAAATTTATCCGAGTCCCTATCCCGATACAATTGCAGATGGATTGCGTACTCAGCTAAGCGAACGAACTTTTGGAGTAATTAAAGCTCATAATACCAAAATTATTTTAGTATCTGAAAAAGAAATTGTGGATGCTATGAGGTTCCTCTGGGAGCGTATGAAAATAGTTGTTGAACCATCTGGAGCAGTTTCAGTAGCAGGCATTCTTCAATATAAAGAAAATCTAAAAGATAAGAAAATAGGTGCAATAATTAGTGGGGGAAATGTGGATTTAAGTAATTTTTTCCAGCAATACTACGATCGAATCTCATAGCAAGTATTCCTCCTAATTTTATATTTTCATTCTGAAGTGATAAAAAATCATTAAATGGAAATTCAGTGTTCTAGTTCTTAGATTGTGAATTCAACTAACTGCAAAGAAGACACTAACACTACAAATGAGAATTTTACGAACAAATTACCAGAGAATTTAAGGAATGCATTATACCAGTGTATCAGTTGTGGGAAATGCGTGAGTAATTGTACTGCTGCACGTGTATCCGACTATAATCCTCGTCTTATCGTAGCAAAAGTCATTGATCAAGATGAACAAGTTCTATCAGATGAGATGTTATGGAAATGCTTCCTCTGCCATCAATGTGCAATGATTTGTCCACAAAAGGATATGGATCTACCGGATCTTATTTATAGACTACGACAAATAGCTATCCAGAAGGGAATTGCCCCTATCGAATTGAAAAAACTGGATAATTGGTTATATCGATTTTTTGACTCTGGGAAGATTGCTGGACCGAATTCCGTAAAAGAAAAACGTACTGAACAACTGAAGAAAATTGCTGAAACTTCAGGAGTGAACATTTACAAACACTGTATAGAGGAAATGGAGGATTCTAAATAATCTGGTGATATCATGCAACAATCTCAACTAGATCCATTGCAGATATTTGATGAATTCAAACAGTGGTTACCTCTACAAGATATGTTTGTCTTTTCTGGATGTGTCGAAGAAAAATATCCTGCAATTAAAAGAGGGATTGAATTCATTGGAAAATCAATTCTAAAACATAAATTGCACTCATATTCAGATCAATCTTGTTGCACTGGCCCTCTCACAAAAATGGGGTTCGGAGACCAACAGTCCCTTAATGCCTACACCCAATCTAATTTTTCTCTTCGGAAATATAATGAATCTGTTGTCATAACATCATGTAATGGCTGTTATTCATATATGATTAAATCTGAACAGGTAACTACCGATATACAAGATGCTCTTCATCCACAAAAAGCATCAAATTCTCCCCTATTATTACACGGAATAGAATATCTAGCTACATTCTTTCGAACTTTTTTTCCTCGCATAAAATACTCTCTTGATAAAGTAACTTTTGCTTCTCAGTATGGGTGTCATTACATCAACCAGTATGAACTTTCAAAAGAACTCTCATTTCGTAATTTATATGCTCAATCTCGAAAGATGCACTGGTATTATAATTCGATTCCACAGTATTTGGAAGAAATTATTAAACCTTTAAGGGGAAAAATGATACAATATCCGGAATATTTGTTATGTTGTGGAGGTAGCACACCTCAACGCCAAATTAATGCTGATAACGCTGAATCAATAGCTCGGAAAAAATTTACCAGTTTACAAACCCAAAAGAAAAAACCTGATGCAGTATTGACAATTTGCCCTTTGTGCATGTATTGGATGGAAGAGAGTCAACTTCTACCTGAGATGAAAAAATTATTCCCAGAGCCGATTCCAATTATACATATAAATGAGTTGATGGGTATTGCATTAGGAGATGAAGAAACATTGAAACACTCAAAATCTACTCATTCAATAAGCGTAGAACCATTATTAGAGAAAATTGTCATTAAGTAAGTTTCTGGACAAGAACAAAAAGATGTTTTGAGTCCCCTAGACTATCTTGAACGAGCTTTGACCAAATCAGATTAAAACCCGCGTTTTTAATGAGTTTTAGATTTTCTTCTTTACCGAAACCACTCCAATACATTTTTGTTCCGAAAAAATCGTCATATATTGATTCTGGATCATCATTACTGTGTAAACTCATTAAAACCACTCCTTTGGGTTTAAGAATTGAGTGCATTTTAGAAAATAGCGGGAAATGTTCATTTCGAGGTATATGAATAATGGAATAATATGCTAGAATCCCATCAAAAAAATTTCTAGGAAACTTAAATGTGGTCACATCACTACAAATAAAGGATGCATCCTTTACATTTTTTCGAGCTAATTTAATTTGACCAGGAGAGATATCAATTCCTATTACTTCAAAACGTTTACTTAAGTATTTTGTAAACGGAATTCCTCCTCCGCATCCCAAATCTAATATTTTTCCCCCTTCCGGAATACATTTCGTGAACTCTGGTAAAAAATCCATTTCTCTTAGGTTTTCATTACGTTCACTTGTATATTTTCCACCTATTGCATCATAGCCTTTTTTTACAATTTCCTTGGGATTCAACCATGCCTACACCTGTGTATTATATAAATCAAGC
>JAEOUK010000203.1 GCA_016839385.1 Promethearchaeota archaeon | reverse complement strand
TGATTTCTTCATTAGCATCAATAACGTTTTTACCTTCAAAATACCCACCTTCTTCTGTATAATTTCCTGATAAGTCCACTGGATTGAAGATAGGAATGTTATTCATTGTACCCACTTCAAAGTCTTCCGGACCGTGACCAGGAGCAGTATGAACTAATCCAGATCCTTCCCCTTCCGACACGTAATCTCTAGTTAGAACAACGGTATGCACTTTAGGTTGCTCTTTTTCTAATTCAGCTTGAGCTGGTACTTCTGCAGCAAGTGGATGAATATATCGTTTACCTTCTAGTTCAAAACCTTTGAATCGACGCCCATAGGAAAATCCTTCTGGTTGATTAAGAGGTAATCCTAATTTATTTTGAAGCAAGTTGGCAGTTGCTGCGATACCCATGATCCAAGTTTCGTCTTTAACACGCATTTCAACGTATTCCAAATCCGGGTTTGCCATTATGTTAGTATTGGCTACAAGAGTCCATGGTGTAGTAGTCCAAATTACTAAGAAAGTCTTTGGATCATCAGCACTTTGAAATTTCACGAAAATTGCAGTGTCTTTTATATTAGCATATTCAAATTCGTGCTTAGCTAGTGCTGTAGCGCATCTTGGACAGCAGTTTTGAGGTTTATAATACTTGTAAAGATATCCATTTTCATAAGATTTCTTCAGAGTCCACCATGCACCCTGTAGATAGGTGTTTTCATAAGTAATGTAAGGATTCTCCCAATCCCAAAAACTGCATCCAAGGCGTTTAAACTGTTCATTCATCACTGGAATTTGGTTTTTCGCGTACTCTTTGCACTTAGCAATGAATTTATCTAAGCCATAATCGATAATTTCTTGTTTGTTGTGAATACCCAGTTGCTTTTCGACTATGACTTCTATTGGTAATCCGTGCGTGTCGTAACCAGGAATGTCGGGAACTCTGTATCCTCGCATTCTTTTATAGCGGAATAATAAATCTTTTAAAATTTTATTCCATGCGGTTCCCAAATGGACGTCGCCCGAAGTGTACGGTGGTCCGTCCACAAAGCGCCAATCTCGTTTTCCTTTTTCCGGCTCGTTTTGTTTCACAAGCTCATATATTTTTTCGTCTTCCCACCATTTGAGTATTCTCTCTTCAAGTGTTAGGGAATCGAGTTTACCTAAATCTTGCATATTTTTTCACAACAAACAATTTTTAACCGAATTTTTCATCTTCGGTCAATAAATAGACATTAAGTATCTCATTTTAATTTTGTGAAAGAGAAGAGTAATTTATCTCAATTTACACGGGATTTTTGGGAGTATTATCAATGAAATAGATATTCTGATAAAAAAAATGAAAAGTTAGAGAAAGAAATTAATATTTGGATTGAAGTAATATTGGTTGTCGGAAATTGATTCATCCGATTCAATAAGGTGAAAAAAAATGGTTGATTCTATATACAAGTTTATTGAATTAGTAGGAAGTTCGGATAAGAATTTTGAAGACGCAATAGCGAATGCTGTGGCGACAGCTGCCAAAACTTTGCGGGATTTAAGAATCGCAGAAGTTATTAAATTGGATTGTAAAATTTTGAATAATGAGATAGTGATGTATAGAGCACGGATAAAACTATCATCTAAGTTTGAATCATAAAAAATCAAAATTTCCTCCCTTTTCTTTTTTTAATCATATTATGAAAAAATTCTTTCTTCACACTGAATATTAAGGATTCAAGAATTTAGAGAAGATATAAAGCACTAATTAAGCGTTTATTATTCAAAGAAATCGGTTTTTCACTATGGATAATGGAAGATTACTTCATGAAGCTCAATTAATTGCTGCAGAGTTCAAGTTTTTTATGGTAAAGGGTAATCTAGAACATTTGTATGGATACATATACCAGTCTCCAGATGGAGAAACCAAATATCCCTTGGAAATAAAATATACATCAAATTTTCCAAATTCTCCTCCAGATTTCATCTTTCCACAGGCAATTCCAAATGTCCCTGACGAAATTGAATTAGAGAGTTTAAACAACTGGACTTCTGATAGCCATGTGGTGGAAGCAGTCAGAGAATTGGCTGAATTTATTAAGAAATATGTGGAGAATCCCCCAAAAGAAGCTCCTCTAGAAAAACCAACTCCAGAACCGACACTACAAGATGTAATAGCGGAGCCCATGGAGAAAGAACCCGAGTATATTACCCCCAATATGGACGAATTCCCCTCCCCCACTTCTGTGCATGAAGAACCAGAACAATATTTAACTCCTGATACCTCCCAGTATCCTTATGAACAAGATGAATATGTAAATCCAGATGAGTTACCCCAATGGACAGAACGAGATGATAAACAAGTTCCGGAAGTTCAAGAAGAACAATATGTCCCCCCCGAACCGACTCCAAGCCCAATACCTCAATCAACGTATAACCAAGTGCAGGAATCGGATATGGAAGTTGAACCCGACGTTCAGGTATCTACTGAAGCAGCTTTGGTCCAGCAAGAATATGCAATTGATTACATCGGTGGTGCAATGGGAGTAATCGAGGTATACTTAACCATTACTATTGAACAAACTTTCATAATTCGAATCGATTTTTCAAACTATCCAAAACGCCCTATTGTGATAGTGCAAGATAATTTACGGAAAATCTTAAACGATGTGAATACAACAATTGAAATTCTGAAGAATTGGAATGAAAGAAGACCACAACATATCGTCGAAGTGATTCGAGAAATTGAAGGAAAATTGTGGTTCCTCAGTGATATCGAACAAGAAATGCGCCTCGTTTCTGGAGAATACAAAACAGAAATGATTGATGGATTGATTTCGAATCTTCGGGTTAGCTTATTTACTTATGGTTTTAAGGAATATTCACTGGATTTGGATATTTCTAAATACCCAGGAGAACCAGCCATTCAATTTTCACCTCAATTACGCGAAATTCTAACTTTTTCACCAGATGAGCTAAACGCTTTTAAAAATTGGAAACGCAAGGAATCCCACATTGTTGATATCTTGCGGGAAATCTCTTGGCTAGTCGATAAATCCTCTCGAATTAGTTTTGAAGTTGATTTATTGAAGGGAGGAGTTAAAAGAGTTGAATACGATAAATCGACCGATAACTTCATGATTGAGCTAGCGGGACAACTTAAAACGAAAGATTTGAAATTTGAGTTTGAGGTTCATATGCATGAGGAATATCCAATAACTTCTCCTGAATTCAAATTACTTTCGGAGTTGGAGGGATATGAAGAAATAAAGGAGAAAATCGATAAGGAAATACAATCATTTACGTCTCAATGGCATCCATTTAATTATTTAATAGATTTATTTAACCAAATTTCTAAGACGATATTTGCAGAATCTATTGTATCATGTGTTATTTGTCATAAACTAGACTGTCCAGAATGTAATTTGAAAATATCTTCTAGCTCAGGAGATCCCCACGATCAATGTAACCAACAATGTCCAAGTTGTGAGAGATTATATCATGCACATTGTTGGAACCAGACAATAATTAGCTTCGGAAAATGTGGTTTCTGTTTGAGAGCCCCTCCTGACCATCTAAAGCCACAATTTTAAAAAAAAAGAATTTATACATTTTAATTGATTCTTCTTCTACATTATACTGTATTCAACAATTTAGCACCTCAATTTCATCTTCATTTCACTTTTTCATTCATTAGATGATAAATAAGAAATTAGATCCAAAAGTTTATAAGGATTAGTTAACTAATAGTTAACATAGAGGTGATAAAAAAATGACTGATGATATTTTCGATTATATGAATAAACGATTCAAAAAAATGTTCAAGGAATGGTCACTTTTTGATGAAGATTTCGACGATATGTTTAAAGATTTTGATGAAACTTTCGAAATTCGTGCACCTAAAACTAGATTCAAGAACAAGGATGGTAAGTCTAAATCCTATTCCATATCCTATAAATACCAAACAGGAATGAAGGAACCGGAGATACGCGTTGAGGGTGACGCCACAGAAAAAGATCTAGATCGATTTCTTAGTGGAATTCAGAAACGGTTTGGTAGTCATATGATAGGACTCAGCGACAAAAAACCTGTCACTTTAGGCTTAGGATCGGGGGAGGAAGATTCAGATGGATATAAGACACCCTTTATGGATATCGTAGACGAAGATAAATACGTCGAGCTAGTGCTTGAAATGCCTGGAATTTCTAAAGATGACTTGAAGATTGAAACGGAAGGAAAAATTGTACACATAACAGCAGAACATGATAACGTAAAATACAAGCGAGATGTGACCTTAAACTTCAAACCAAAGAACCAAGTAAAGGCTAGAGAAAATCACGGAATCATTACCTTGCATATTGACAAGTAAGAATTCCAGTTCTCTCTAGTTTTTTTCGTTTTTTTACCATTATCTATTTTTGATTCAATTTCTCTACAGATTCTTTTAACTCTTTGATTGATTTCTTCATAGAATCAATTTCTTTTTTTAATTTCTTTACTTCATCATCCGGTTTCGCTGCTTTTTGAACTTTCTTTTTCAATCTCTCGATTAGAGGATGCTCTTGGTGTGATAATTTGGATTTAATCAGATTTAGTGCTTTAATTACGGATGGATCATTCATTGAGCTCAAAGATCGAGCAATTGAAATAAGAAAATTTTCGTTGATTTCTCCCGGGATAATATCAAACAATTTTTCAAGATGCTTCTTTCGTTCAGAATCCGATGCCCATTCGAGTGAAGAAATGAATCCATCTACTACTGCTCCACGACATATTTCAGGTTCTTTACCATAGGATAGTTTTTCTTGCAGGTAGTCAATTGCTTTTTGAGAGCGAATAGAACCTATTGCTCTAAATATATTTGATCTGAGCATATGTTTTGGATCATCCGGGATTGGATAATTTACAAGGAATTGGAATGCCTCATCTGTTCTCATTGAACCGATTACTCGTAAAGCAGTTCCAAATGCGTGTGGATATGAAGTAGACCTTTGGAGAAATTTTTTCATAGCATCAAAAACAAAAGGTTGACGCACATTCACGAAATTGCGGAGGAGAAGTTCTAGGACCATAGGATCATTTTCATTTTCCAAAATTTCTATTAATAGCCGAATTCCATACAATGAAGGAGATTCAGCGAGAAATTTTGCTAACTGAATTTTTGTTCCCCAGAATGTCTCAGTTTTATATGCTTTCGCAATCGTTTCCAAGTCTTTTTTCTTCCCTTTTTTGACCAATTCCTCAGCAGCATGAATTTTAGCAATAACATCTCCCGTTTCCAACTGACGTTCCAGCATTTTAGTACCAGGATTGAATTCCAGAGAGCAAAGCAATTTGTAATCGGGATCAAACCGGATTTGTTTTGGTTTCTTATCAGAAGTAAAGTACAAGGTTTGCACCTTTTCTGTTATCTCGAATTTCTGATGTTCAAATACATTTTCATCAGTTTCCCACATTAAATCAAGGGGAAATTTAAACACACCGATTTTTTTCTTTTCATCTACTTGGTTTTGCTCCAGTTTAAGAGAACATAGACAAGTTTTTTCATCGTAGCTGAATGTTGCTTTAAGTTTCGGATATGCAGGCGAGTAAAGCCATTGATCAAAGAATGCTTGGAGGCTCAATCCTGAATGCTTTTCCAGTATACGCTGGAAATCAACGGTTTCCACGACTTTTCCTTTATAAGTATTCAAATAATCGGATACTGCATTCCAAAAACACTGATCACTTACTTTATCAGCAATAAATTTTCGCAACATATGAATACGCCACGCACCTCCAGGATACAAATGTCTATCATACATATCCCAGCTGCTGTCATATGTATTGTTAACGATTGGTCTCGCATAGTTAGTATCAGATTCTTCCCGGTATCGAATAGCATTATTGTACATATCATATTTCCATTCATTCTCATTTCTAGTATCTTCATAATAACAACTCTCAGCATAGACTGCCCAGGATTCTTTTAACCATCCATGCGTGAATTCGCGTATCACAATCATATCACCAAACCACGAATGAGCCATTTCATGAACATTGATACTATCAATAACCCACCAGAACTCTTTAGCGAATTCTTCTGTATTAAGTAGCGCATAATTCCCCCAAGTAACCATAGAAATGTTTTCCATAGCTCCAGCATAGTCAGGTGCTGTAATTTGATAATATTTGTCCCATTCAAGGGGGCATTTAAACTTCTTAATCATCCATTCTAACATTTCAGGAGTTCGATCGAAGGTTCTCTTTAAATCTTCAGCTTTAAAACCTGAAATTGTAAAATAAGCGACGGGTATCTCCCCTTTTCCGACATCTGTTGAAGTATCTTCATATTTTACAAAATCTCCAATTGCATAAGTAATTAAATAGGAAGGGCAGGGAAATGCTTGCTTCCAATGTGCAGTTTTGGTTCCATCACCATTTAATTTTTCCTCAATCAGCTTTCCATTTGCTAGTATTGTATATTTTTCTTTAGCAGTTAGGTAGAAATCAATAGAACACCGAACTGCAGGATGATCCAAACAAGGAATGTGATACCTTGCACGTTCTGTCTCATGGTCAGTTACAGCATATTGGACTCGATCTGGATATTTATCATCTGGATGGGAAAAAAACAAACCCGAAATCGGTTCCTCAACTGAATATTCAATTTCTACATCCCGTTCTTCCCCTTTTTCCCAAGAAGTATTCCAATTGAGAGAAATTTTTTCCCCATCATATGAATAAGAATCTGCTCCTCTAACATTTTTGATTGAAAAATCAATCGCATCAAAAACAACTTGGCGTCCATTGTCAGAGTTTGCACGAATTCTTGTAGTAACCGATCCCCATGCAATCTTGTTTTCGATATTGAAAGTAAGTTTTATAGTCTGGTGAATTGATTCCAATTGCAAATTTGGAGGATAATGAGCTGTTGCTTCTGGAGTAGCAAATCCTTCAATAATTTCAAACTTAGTTGGCATAAAAAAGGATATACAAGGAAGTATATTAGTTCCTTGATCGATAAATTTCATTTAGTTTAATCATGGTGTTACTCCCGAAACCGGATACCACGGGGCTTCTCCGATTGCGTATATATCAATTATGGGTGATAAGGAATGGAGAATTTGCCCAATTCTTTCAATACCGTTGTAGATGTCATGAGGATTGTCAGTATAATCTAAAAAATCATCCGAAACTTTGTCTACAATTGCTGATAATTCAGATCGGTAGGAGTCTATCTCACTTTGTAATAAGAGAGTATCTTGTTCCAATTGATTGAGAGTTGCGTTTAGTAACCAAAACATCTCATAATCTTCTTGACCATCACCCAAGTTTTCCCAGCGTATGGAATCGTAAATCTGCGTATTATCCACATAGATGAACCAGCCATCCCCCCAACTGTTATATCCAAAACCGTACTGACCATGCTGAAACGAATTAGCTCTCCAAAATAAGTAGCCAGTAACGCCCCATGACCAACTATTCCACATTTGTAATCGTGTTTCGAATAGACGGTTATATAAATGAACATTTGGATAGGGAGCGAACGGTCCAACACATGTATAAAACCACATTTCAGCTCCTTCCGCTTTCGCTTTTTCCCACTGTTCTACGTTACGATCATACGAAAGAGGAACCCAAATGTCAATATAAGGCATTAATCTCTCCAATTCAGGCAATGGAGGCGCAATCGCCATTTTTCGTAGATCAGGAGCTGCTGCTTCCATGGATGCGAGCTGAGCTTCAACCGCATCATAATAGTCTTCCCGAGACTCATATTCATCCGGGATAAATAGGGTAAATTCATCTACAAAGTAATAATAACAGATGTTTAACCAGTTCTTATCCTTAAGATGGCTTTCTACTTGTTTCAACCACTCCATAAACCAATCATTTTCGATTCCATCATTGATTACGAGCGATCTACCAATACTATAGTCAACTCGAATCCCATTCATCGGAGCATTTGTCCCGTTGATAAGTGCCTCAATTTTCTGGTCCCAAAGAGTCCAGTTAAAGGTAATGGATTGAGAAATATTTTCTGCTGTTTCATTTAGATAATATATGTAATACTCCCCGCTGTATAGCTCGAAAATGTCATAGTTATCGGTTCCTTTAATATCAGGACCGTAAGCATTGAATCGATGCTCTTGCCAGTTTTCCATAGCACTTTCATATAAATTAGAGGAAAATGTAGCATCCCCCACATTAGTTGTGACGTGTTTTTGTAAGGGGATCGCAAAATCCCAAACAAAGAACCGAATAGCAATCTGTTCCTCATAATATACATCACTCAATTTGAATACGATAGTGAGGATACCCTCATAATGTCCACTTGTTAAGTTATAAGGAGTTCGTATGTCAAACCAGAACATATGTGTTTGTTGTTTTGCTAAGGAAATAGGGTTAGAAGGTTCAATTGGTACCAGCTTATCTGGAAACTCATCTTCTAGGATATATTCCTCATAGCGCAATTGCCCTTCATCCGAGGATATTACATTAGAACTGTTTTCTATA
>JAEOUK010000719.1 GCA_016839385.1 Promethearchaeota archaeon | reverse complement strand
TACATCGTGGCCTCTAAACAGGAACAGTTTTTTTTCAATATTCACCGGAATAACCCAAGAGAAGGCCCTGGTAATTTTGAATCAATAAAGAAAGCCTTTTCAATGCTGAACAATCTGCCCGAACACCCAAGAATACTAGACATTGGGTGTGGTCCGGGCAGGCAAACGCTTCATTTGGCACAAATCTCATCGTCAGCTATCCATGCAATAGATACTCATGACGACTATTTGAAAAACCTGAAGAAGAAGATTTATGAGACAGATTTAATGAACCGCATCTATCCTTTGAATTGTGATATGAGGTCACTGAGATTTGAGAAGGAATATTTTGATATAATTTGGGCGGAAGGATCCATTTATATTATTGGATTTGAAAAAGGAAAACAGGTTTTTTTAAGTATTGAATTCCCATCCGAAGAATTAAAAAGGACACTAATCGATCTGCCCTTTCTAATAGGAACCGAAGCTTGCTTACTCTATGATGATCTTCATTTATATATTCAAGGAGGAAAAACTAAAAATATACCAATATCTGAGAATCTGTCATATCAAGTTCTTTACCAAATCTCAATACCCATTCTTCAATGATTGATCACCTTTCTTCCACATAATTTTTGGGGATATTCTTTTTGTGGAATTTATTTTTCTGCAAAAACTGTTATTAATTCATGCGCACCGAAACAGAAATAAAAAGTCTTAGTTCAATAGCAGAAGGGGGTTTATTTTCACTGGTAGGTTTACTATTCTCTATCGGTCTGAATCTAATTTTTCAATTTATTCTAATCAGGCATCTAAGCATAGAACAGATTGGTTTATTCAACCTTGGTGTTGCAATAACTAGCTTGGTCGGTGTCCTATTGATATTTGGTTTGGATAGAACGGTCGTATATTTCATAAGTTCCCACTCGCAGAAGGTTTATCAAAGTAAACAATGGCAAATAATCTTTAGTTCATTAATTTTTTTATTATTAAACACAGTAATAATTGGACCAATTTTTTGGGGAGGGTCAGATATTCTTGCTGGATTTTATAATAATGAAATAAGTTTTGTGCTGATATTGAGGATATTATTACTAGGTGTGATATTTGGTTCTTTTACACGACTACTTATGGGGATTTTAGAAGGATATAAACAAATAATGCCTGTCATTGTTTGTGAAAAAATAATCATTCCTTTAACAAGGGTGATATGCCTAATCGTATTATTCAGAGTATATGAAAGATCAAGTCCAAACGCATCTATTGCATTTTTAGTAGGGTCAATTACTGGATTTCTGCTCTCTATCAAACACATCTATCCATACTTTAAGGGTGATAAACCATTATTAAATATAAAAAAGAGTTTTATGGAAATGCTAGAGTTTACCTGGCCTTTATTTGGTATTACATTCTTAAATTTAATGAAAAGCAATATTGAAATCTTTATTCTAGGGGCAGTCTCGACAATTGAACAAGTCGGTTTATTTTCTATCAGTTTAAAAATTACGTTTTTTCTCCCAGTTTTTACGCAAGCTATTAATGTACGATTAGCACCGGAAGTCGCTGAGACTTACTCTAATAATGATATATTCTCACTAAATATAATCTATAAGGCAGTAATGAGGTGGGGATTGATATTTACTCTACCCTTTGCTGTGTTCTTCTTTCTTGATTCGACAGAAATCCTATTATTTTTAAATCCAGAATATGTGCATAGTGCCGCAATTTTGAATATCTTGGTGATAGCTTTCACTATTTTTGCCCTTGATGGACCTGGTGCATTATTTTTAAATATGACTAGAAATACTAGAATCAATTTATTTAATCTAATTGTATCTATCATATTATCCATAATTTTGAACCTATTATTGGCTCAGAAATTTGGCGCTTTAGGAGCATCTATAGCTGGTGGGATTTCGTATTTATTTATATTTATTTTCAGGTTATTACAGCTGAAATTGTTATTCCGAATGAATCCCTTTAATAAAAATTTTTTCAAACCTATAGTATCAGGAATTATTTCAGGATTGATTTTATTCATTTTGAAAGGTTCTTTGATCCATTTCTCAAAACCTGTTATAAATTTATTTGTTCACTTTGTAATTTTTATGTTTATATATTTTATTCTATTATCAATCTTCAAACTTCCAAATGAGGATTCATTGGTAATGTTTGAAATTAAAAAAAGGATAAAAAGAAGCTTAGGTGACCAATATAAATATTGGAATAAATAACCATATTCTTTACATATAGAACTTCTCACAGATTTGTTATATATGAAATCTTAATAGAATGTCAAATTATAAATCTATAAAAAACACCTTTCCTATCGTTATCTTAATTGGACTATATCTATGCTACGGTTTAATCCTCGTTGCAAATTCACAAGAAGGTTTTCCGAATGGGATGACACATGGTGGAATATTCCCTTACCTCAGCGATAAACCCCTTGGTGAGGATGGTTATTATATGTTGACAGTGGCATGGAATATTGCCAGTGGGAAAGGGATTGTTTATAACTATGATATTTCTACTAGCGGTATACAACCACTAAATACATTTTTTATATCTTTATTAGGAAAAATTTGTTTATTACTTAATGGGGATAAATGGACTTTTGCTCGAATTGTATTATTCTATGAAATTACCAGCTTGCTTATTTTCTCTTTCCTCATTTATCGAATTGCTAAGAATCTAGGAAGAAACCTGAAACTCTCAACAGAATGGTTGTTGGCAATTACTACGACTATCACAATATTTAATTTCGGTTTATTCCGGATATTCGCATATGGTCTTGAAACTGGTTTATATCTCATTCTATTCGCGTTTTTAATTCTCTATGAACTAGGAATGGAAAATAAACCTACCTATGCACAAGGGGTAATTTTTGGTCTTCTATCAGGGTTTATCATATTAACTCGAATAGATTTTTTGATTCCCTTGATCATTTTCCACCTAATATCCTTCCTATCAAACCAAAAATCAGTCAAATGGGTATTGCTTTCTATCGCGACGGTAATAGTAGTAGTAAGTCCTTGGTTTTTGTATGTAAATAGTGTAACAGGAAGAATAATCCCTTCCTCTGGAATAGCACAGTTTCAAATCATTGACAATCAAAATATTTTTAAAAGACTATGGGAAGCAATACGGTCTTTGATCAGTCATCTTATTCCCTGGGTTTATTCCAGACCTGCAGATTTGCTCTCTTTAATTTCACTACTGATATTTATTTTTGTTATCGTTTACCTCATAAGTAAAAGTCAGAATAAAGCGAACATAGCGATGATTCTGGAAAAGAATCCCTGGTATAAAAATTGGGTGATAGCAATAATGATTTTAATTTTGGTCTATATTTTTGGATTTAAATCAACTCATTTCTATACCAGGTATTTTAGTCCTTTGAATGTTGTTTTCTTACCGTTCCTGGCAATTGTTATTACTGAAGAAATAAATCAATTTCCAATAAAAATAAAGAAACTTGGAATTCTTTTCGTAGTTGTTTTATTTTTCGTTTGGGCATTTCTTTCATTGCATACTGGTTTTACAACGAATACCCAATCTGTCGTAGCCGGGTATATTGAGAAATCGTTTGTTTCAAATGAAAAAATCGGGGCATTTCAAAGTGGTGTAGTTGGATATTTTCATGAGAATGTTTTCAATCTTGATGGGAAGATCGACCATCGAGTTATTCCATATTTAAAAAGTGGAACACTTGATATGTTCCTAGATCTTGAGGAAATAAATGTAGTAATAGATTGGGCTGATATTCTCTTTAAATTTTTACCATTGGATTACATTGAAAGTGAATGGAATTACTGCAAAACACCAATTCCAGATGAAAAATCTATTTGTATCTATAAAATATATTAATGAAAGAATATTCGAAGTGGAAACTGGATGAAAAACTAGTAGAATCTCCCCAATTACTCATAAGTATTATTGACCAACCATAAAAAAAACGATATTCTATACCCAGTAACTTGGGAAAAGACTGAAAATTACCATAGATTGAATAATATTAGGAGTGAATCATGCAAAAAAATTCAAAAATATTTAAACTAATTCCAATTGTTGTAGCTGTCTTGTTGTTTGTAACAGTTCCTGCAGTAGCACAATTGGGAGAAACTGATACATCTACCATCTACATCCAAAATATCTCTGGAAATGATGACGTAGAAGTTACAGTAACTTTTGTCGCTGAAGATGGAACACAGATTACCCCATCACAACTTGATAGCGAATCTACTACGCTGATCCCGAATCCATTCACATTGGATAATGGTGAGTCGATGGTAATTGATATTGCTGAAGTACCAACATCTGAAGTTCCAACAGGGAGGTATTCAGCAATCATTACAGCAGAGGATAAAGTTGTGGCAGTAGCACACGTTGCGGGAAGTGGAATTGGTGGAGAAGGGTACCAATTCACAGGAGCTTACACCGGTTTTATGGAAGGTTCAACAACAACATATCTAGCTTCAACAGCCTATAATTACTATGGCTGGTATAGTATGATCTCTGTGATGAACCTTGGTGAAGAACCAGCAGATGTTACCCTGACGATTAATTGTTCCAATACTGCTCTTGTTGGTACCTTAACCCAAACAGGTATACCACCTAAAGCCTCCCATACTTTTGTTCTGAAAGATCTTGTACCAACTGGTTTCACATCAGAAACACAATGCATTGCATCATCTGTTTTGACCTCTGAAGAAAATATTGTCGTGGTGAACAACCAAAACCAACCTCATGCTAGTTCATCAAACCCAGGGTACACAAACACATTCGAAGCTAAAGCAAATGGAAACGAAACCGTATTTGTGCCCAATCTTAGTACAAATTTCTACGGCTGGGTATCTGCTCTAAATGTCGTAAAAATTGGGAGTGGTGATACAGAAGTAACCGTTGATTATGATGACAATGACACAAATACTGTTTTTACCCTAACCGATGCGAACCCATCTAAGCAACTTTACATGCCAACTTACCATCCAGATACAGGTAGGTATGGTGCAACCATCACATCAGACCCTCCGATGCCACTACTTGCATCTATTGGGAATTCAGAAACCATTAATTCAAATAAATCGAATTCATACTTGGGGGTCGGTACTGATGCAGGAACGAGCCAAGTTGCTATTCCGGTAGCGATGAAGTATTATTTCGGTTGGGTGACTGCAATCAACTGCCAAATATTGGGAACCACTGCAACAACATTGAATTTCTCCTACTTTGGATATACCCCAGTTGAACACCCTTCTACACCGCTTGGACAAGGAGAATCACTTCAAGTACTAACCTTCAATGAAACCTTTTTACCTGATGGATATATCGGTGGGTTAGTAGTTACAGCAAATGAGACGGGTGCCGAATTTATATGCACTTCTGGAAGCACAAACACGCTTGCTGATGATCCCGCCAATGGCTTAATAGGTGACTGGACATTCCAGTACAACGCTCCATAATATTTCGAAAACTACATCAACAAAGATAGAAGATAACAAGACATCCAAAATTTTTAGGATGTCTTGTTATTTTTGATTAATCCAGTTATTGAAGATATGATTTGAAAAAGGGATAACTACAATCATTTCAATATTCTTATTTTGAATGTATTCGTTTGGTCAATCATCTTGATTCTACTTACATTTCTTAACTCTTATGGCTCACGGTATTGAATGATTTTATTATGGTATATTAATTACCCTGAGAAAATCAAATATTGTATATCGAGTTCTTGAAAATTATGTTAATTGAGGAAATATTTATGAGGAATAGAATTGGAATTGCAATAATAATTATCATTACATTTTTCTTGGTGGGATGTATGGAGGAATCGAATACACCCTCCATTGTGCAGGATGGAGCAGAACATGAAAGTGAGATGGGACAACAAGAAGACAAACCTATTGAGGAGCTAGGAAAATCTGACCAAGATCAAAAGAAAATAACAATAGAAGGTCGATTAATTGTCAAAGACCCTCTTATGTTCGCACCTGATCCTAATGATGCCATATACCTAGTTCCTTTAGATTCGCAAGAAAATATCAATACAATCCCGAAATTTCAAATTGGAGAAGTACCTCAAGCTATCGTTGATGAACGAAATGGTGATTTCATTTTTACAAATATTGATCCTGGAACCTATGCAATAATGGTACTTACGATGGATGGTAAACAAATCCCCGCAAGATTTTATAACCAGGGACATTTAGCAATCATAACCCTGGATCAAGAGGATCTAGGGAAGGTCATTGAAGTTGAATTATTAGCAATTCCATGATTTATTAGCGAGAATTCCATCAATTAATGGTTTGGTTCCTTGAATCATGCTGGTCTAGTAAGTTTTTTACATCAGTGCAATTTCTGGTTAGGAATAAATGTATTTAGCAGTAACAACTCCCCTCCACCTATTCTTTGTTGATCTGAATTCACTCGGATCGTCCATAATCCGTTCGGGAGACGGTTATTATTTCGGCGTAACTCATAAAGATGGTGTGATTGTGTTAACTCATTCTGGGGGGTATTTACAATTCTTTCAAAAAGGAAAGACAAACATCCTTTCGCGTTTTGTATTAGCTCAACCGCACCAAATTGAATTTGTTCAAGATAAAATAGTTGTTACAAATACTGGATATAACTGTCTTTCAACATTCACAAGTGAAGGGTTATGGGAACAAAATATTTATCTAAATGATATTAAACGAGATGATAAAAACAAGGGGATATTGGGGAATCATTTCAACACCATTCATAAACATGGCGACAATATTTATGTTGTAGCACATAATTACAATAAATTTTCGGAGGTATGGATTCTTTCTTTACCAGAAATGAAAGTTGTTGACCTTGTTCCATCAAGAGCTAATTGGGCTCACAATATCTGGATAGGTGAATTAGGATGGGTAATTTGCGATTCAAAAAATGGTAGCTTATACGATGTAATTAATAATGAGACAGTTTGGAATCCAGATGTTAAGGGTTACCTTTCTCGAGGTTTAGCAGTAGGGAAGGATTACATATTTGTAGGGCTATCAAAGATGAAAGAAAGGAAACACCGAAGCTGGACGACTGGATGGATTTTTGTTATCGACAGGAAGACTTTACGAACTATTGATAAAATAATGCTTCCGGCTTCTGGCGATATCCATGATATTCGTATAATTAATGGTTTTGACGAATGCCACAATGATCAAATCATTAAGCTTGATGATTTTTTGGCTGCATCACAAAAATCCTTTATAGTTAATCAGTCTTATACCCTGAGGAAAAACTTTCCAACACTTGAGAAATATTTTTTCCCAATTTCGATCTTGGTTAAAGGTAGACAAATGTTTTCTAGATGGGATATTTCAATCAACTCAAAGAAAAGAAATCAATTTCTATTAAAGCATTTAGGCAGTTCCAAATATAAAATTGCTGAATAAGAGAATAATTTCCATGGAATTTATCTTGATCTCCCACCCGCCAAGGAATAATAAAAAATAAGTTTACGTTATGGATGAAAATACATTAAATTGGGAAAATACTCCTTGTGATTGGTGTGGTGAAAAGAGATCCATTAATCTGTTTTTTGGTCCAGATTGGTTAGAGGACAAACCGGGGGAATTTACAATGGCAAAATGTATAAATTGTGGTTTATTTCGACAAAATCCAAGATTGTCCTGGGATAGTTTAAAAGAGTATTATCCAAAAGAATATGCAGCTTATACACCCATATCCTTGAAACGGGAAAAGAAGCTAACAAATCTGGGAAAGAATTATGGATATATAAAGAGAAAGAGATTTATAAAAGAATTCAAGGTGATGGGAAAATTACTTGATATTGGTTGTGGTACTGGTAAGTTCTTACGAGAAATGAGTAGGGATGAAACTTGGGACATCGTTGGTATCGAACCAAACCAATTTGCTTTTGATACAGCAAAAAACATTCCTAATATTAATATCTACCAGGGAAGGTTCCGAGAAATCTCTTTCCAAAAGGAATCCTTTGATGTTATTACTCTTTGGAATGTACTGGAGCATCTTGAACAACCAATAGAAGACCTTCGATATGCATATGATATATTGAAAAATAATGGTTTGATTGTCTTCACAATCCCTAATTATTCGAGTATTGAGAGGGTTATTTTTAACAGATATTGGTCAGGGTGGGATTTACCACGACATTTATATATTTTTCCTAGAAGATTGATTAAAAAGATTTTAGCGGATATTGGATTTCAAATTCTTGCAGAACGGTGTATTGCATCAAGTTATCATTCTCTTGGGCATAGTTTAGATTTTTGGTTAAAGGGTTGGGTAAATAAATACCTTCCGATTCAGAGACTTATCTCTAGGTTCTATTATTCTCTTCCTATCAGAATGGTTATGATTTTCCCTCTTTATATTCAAGACAAACTGAAATTATCAGGTAATATTACGCTGATAGCAAAAAAATCCAGCTCATGAAAAATTATCGTTTCAGTAAGTCAAGAAAAATTTTAATGAAAAGAACCCTTTATTTTGGATTAAATGCAATAGAGTGTGACTTTTGTAATTTATTCTTTTTATAGAAGATGAATTTTTATTATCCCCCGGAATTTTATTTAGATCAACAAAAATAATTCAAATTGATGGATGAATGAGAAGTTATAAATTTTCATTTATTGATAAACTTCCCAGTGGTTTTTGAAAACCATCCAACAACCCTTTATAGAAATATTTCCAATATTCCCAGTTTCTTTTCCAGAAAAATTCCCGGAAAATTAGGTATCCAATATGTATCAATATAGAAAACCATACAGGTCTACCATGCCTTCTGTAGAACCTAACACTACTTTCTGCCATGGTTCTCCAATATAAAGGTGATGTAGTTCCCTTCGTAGAACGAGAAACTTTATGCCAGGCAATTGCATCCGGAACATACCAGATATTCAACCCGTGTGCTCGGACACGCTCAGAGAAATCCCAATCATCATAATAGAAGAAATAGCCGGGATCGAATAATCCAACCTTTAAAAAAGCTTTCTTATGTATGAGTAATACACAACTTGGAGCATATTCAATCAACCTCAAAGTATCCCCAATTTTTTTTCTTTTATCTGTCATAAGTATTGCTGGTGGGAATTTTCTATATCGCCCTCCACTAGACCAAACTTGATTACTAGTGCCATGAAAAAGTATTTTAGGCATCAGTATGCCAGAATTCTCATCCTCTTTCGCTATTCTTAGAAGATTTTCTAGCATTTGAGAATGAAGGATTGTATCATTATTAAGCATTAAAATATAATCGGCATTCTCCTTTAAAGCATGGCGAAATCCAACATTATACCCGGCAGGTACACCAATGTTTTGTCCATTTTCAATGATGTGAACATCTGGAAATTCAGCTTTTATTTTTTGGGGTGTATCATCTACTGACCCATTATCAACTAAAACGATTTCGATATCAGCATTTTCAATCCGATTAATTGAATTTAGACATTCACGTGTATCTTGATAATTGTTCCATGTCAAGATTACAGCAAATATTTTTGGATTATCAATTTGATGTAAATCAGTTATTTCTAGTTCTGACAAAGGAATGTTATTTTTAATTTCCATCTGGTTTTTAATTTTTGAAACTAATTCTGAGGCTGCAACAAAAATATCATCAGTTTCTCTGTGTTTGAATTCGGCTGATCGTCCTAGTAGATGGAGATTCTCGTAAGAATTGAAGAAATTATTCACATCAAGAATCGTTTTTTCATAGTTTATATCATAAATTGGATATGAAAAATTTTCACGAATAATCAATGTATCTAGAATATTTTTCTTATTAATTAAACCGACCTTTTCAAGGTCAGAGATTACATCTCCAGGGATATCCTGATTATGTTGCGTAACCTCTAAACAAATAACAGTTTGCTTGTTGTTTGCATATTGAGAACTTAGATTCCGAAATTCAACCATCCGGTTAATCGCTACGTCTTTATCAATAAAATAAATCCAATGGTTGTCGGTTATCTGAGATAGGTTCATCTGAAGGTACAGTGCATCAGCTTTCTGAAACCTAAGATTTACATGATACCCTAGTAGATTTGCTATAATTGTTACTGGTATTGTGGAAATTACAGCATCAACTTTCTCTTCATGGATTGTCCCATTCTGTTCATATCTGACCTTTTTGATTAATTGATGATCTTCTTTAAGTTCAATAATTCTTGAATTTAATTTAACATGATTAATAATTTTCCTATAAAGCTGTTCAGCAATAGCACCATATCCACCAGTAACCGGGTAATAGAAATATTGGAATTTTGTTTTGGTGCTTTCTCTAATCAGATCAAAGGGATTTGCGATTCTTACTTTCATCTTCGCCCAAGTACGAGAAATTTCTTCACCGGATATACCAAATAGTTTTTCTGTATAAGGTTGAAAAAAATACTGGTATAAACCTCTACCATATATATGGATGACAAAATTCTCAAAATTATTGATAGGAAGATTCCTTGGTCTAAACAAATACGAATGCAAAATATGTAATTGATCCTTAAGCGGTAAATGTGTGAACAACTCAATAACATCCAGGGGATCTCGTAACCACTTACCCCGAAGAAAAATTTTACTGCGACGAACATGCCTTCCCATCGGAGTGATTTGCAATAATTCCTTTAATACTTTTTCATCAGCTGTAAATAACCGGTGAGTAGCAAAATCGCAATCATATCCATGCCAATTAAAACTACGAGCAAGTCCTCCTACATAATCTTCTTGTTCAATAATTACAAAATCGATATTATTTTTCTTTAATAACCAACCTGAAAATAATCCAGATAAACCAGCACCAATAATTGCGATTTTTGTCATTTCAAATAGATTCCAAATCCTAAATTCCAATATCTGTCATGAAAAAAGTTAATTAAATAGATTTAATTCTAAAATGAGCTTTTCCCAATAAAAATCTTTTACCCTTTCATAACCAATTGATACATAATTCTCAGAAAGGTGTTTGGAACTTAGGATTCTAATAATGCCATCCGTCAATGCTTCGTGATCTCCAGGTTTTATTACTAAGCCAGCAGGAGGATTGCCAATTAATCTTGACCGATCTCCCACATCACCGGTGATAAAAGGAACACCACAAATCCAACTTTCAAATAATTTCAATGGTGATCGACCTCGCGCTGCATAATCATTGTTTACAGGGTCCACAGATATATCCGAAACCTTGTAATATATCGGAATATCTTCTGGAGGTACTCTTCCTGTAAATATGACAGAGTCTGATAAATTTAAATTTTCCACATATTTTATTAAAAGCTGATAATCTTCTCCTCCACCAACGAGTAATAATCTTGATGATGGAATTGAGACAACAATGTCTTTGAAGGATTTAATTAGCAGGTCGATTGGGTGGCTTTTTATTCCTAAAGTACCGATAAATGAGATTACTTTTTTCCCACCAAGATTGAGTTTATCTTTGATCTGAGTAATTTTTGCTGGATCAAATTGATGGAAACGATCAAGGTCAATTCCGTTAGGAAGATAAACAATTTTATTTTCAGGAATGTTTATATTCTTCAATCTATCTTTATTGAAGTAGGTATTTGTTGTAATGATATCCGCTTTGTGTGGCAATAAATTTTCAAAATATTTAACAATGGTTTTTTGCCATTTTCCACCGAATTGACCTATTTCAGCTTCGTAATCATCACAATCCAATAAGATTCTAGCCCTTCGGAAAAGTTTACAAATCAATCCAGCGATTCCATTCATTGGATGGGGCTTACCGATAAACACTACATCAACTGGTGTGGTTATGGCACTCCAGGTTAGTTTGATTGTTGCGATGATTGAAATAAATATCAATTGATGTATTGGGTAATATTTCTTCAAACTATCAACTTTCAAAAGGTGCATCTGGGCTACGTAGTTAATCTCAACACCTTTTGAGAAATATTTTTTTTGTGTAAGATTTTTATAATTTGAGTTTAATGCAAAAATTTTTAAATCATGACCTAATCTTGCTAACTCTTTTGCTAAGGGCCAATACCTTCCCAATCCTGAAGGAGATTCAAGGTCTTGAGTTAATAAAAAAATAATTCTCATTGGTTGTGCAATAAATCAGTTTTTACAAAGATGTGGATTTTTTGGATAAAAATGAGCAATAATCCACTATTTGTTTACCAATGGGTTTAATGGCATAGGACTCTTGGAAAATTTCATAACCATTACACGCTAATTCATGACGAAAAAGTGGTTGAGATTTTAAAATTTTAATGGCTTTGGCAAGTGATTCTCCTGAACCGCGATCACATAAATAAATATGAATTCCATGTTTAATATTTTTAGGCAAAGCTGGGGATCTACCGTGAATTACAGGTTTTTTCATAGCAAACGCTTCGAAAATTTTATTATTATTCGTTAATTTTACCTGTTCTGTGTCCCCAAATCCCCCTAATATAATATCAGCATTTGCTAAATGAGTAACCAAGTCATCCTTACTTAACCATTGAATGAAATGAATATTTTGCAACTTAAATGTTTCTGATAATTTTTTTGCCATATCAAGACTTGGTCCTGATCCAATCATTTCAAAGACTATGCTTGTGTCATCTCTTAGTAAATTCGCTGATTGAATGATAAATTCCACGCCGTGGTTTGGAATATAGGAACCATAATAGAGAATTTTGAGTATATTGGGATTATTTGATGATGCGTCTTGATAAAAAAAGATGCGATTATCTGCACCAATAGGTAAAACTCTGAACTTCTGTGTTTTTATTTTATAAGTAACACTGAACCAATCTATAAAGGCTTCTGTGTCTAGGAATAACATGTCTGGACATCTGCAGGCATTTTTTTCAATAAATTTTATAAATTTTGTAGTCCAAGGATTTGCTTCACTTAAGCCTCTTTCAATAACAATCAGGTAAAGGGAATTCAATACATCCCAAACTAAGGGTTTTCTATGAAACAATGTTAATAATTTAGCAAGATATACATCAAAATGTCCTGGATATCCAACGATTAATATTTCGTAATCTTTAATTCGTAAAAACTTAATAATTAATCTGAAGTATGTCTTAAGAATCCGCACCCAGAATTGAGGTTTTAACCATCCACCAGAAAAAATATCAATCCTATCATCGATTCCTCGCCAAAGTTGTTCATGGCATTCAATCACATTAATACCATTTTGTCGAAGCCCCTCAATAATTATTTGATTTCGACAATAATTTTCTCTATAAGTACCGAAATAACAAACTCGCATTTATGATTAATTTGTTAGCATTTTTTATATTGGTCAGATATCGAATTTCTTATTCATGAAAATCCAGTTGGGAGTAATACTTCGAGAAACTAAAAATTAGGGTATTCAAAATGTCATAATCAAAATAATAAAATGATGAGTACCTGAACAGGGCTCAAATGTTTATTTTCCTCGTCTCCTAATCTGATATTGTATCTCCTCTACTATTTTCCTATTCGCCGCGACCATGTCTGCCAGGAGGCCAATTAGGACAGTCTGGAAACCGATGATCAGGAGTACGGCGGCGAGG
>JAEOUK010000202.1 GCA_016839385.1 Promethearchaeota archaeon | reverse complement strand
TTATTGATGAAAAGGATAAAGGGCATATTACTTTCCATCTTGATGAGTGCAATTCCTGTAAGGATCTCCCAATTACAATTCCTTCCGATGGATCGTTCTGTTCCTTTGAAGCAGGTATTTTTGCCGGAATTGTGGAAAGAATGTCTAATAAAAGATGTTTCGCCCAAGAATTGGAATGTAGATTACAAGGTAGAGTAACACAATGTGTTTTTATGATTGTTATACCCACTGATTAATTAATTTTTTAAATGAAAAAGCCGAAAGAAATACCAGAAATGTATTAGGAAAGATGCAAAAATGGAGACACCTAATATTCCAGAAGATGAGGATGTTATCGCTTTTTTATTGCTATTGACATCCTCTGACCAAACCGAACAATTAATTCAAGAACTCCAAGAAATGCGAGAAGTTCTTGAAACATACCTAATTTATGGGGATTGGGATGTATTACTGAAAATCAAAGTTCGCTCTCTTCCCGAATTAACTAGATTTGTCATGCGTTTACGAAAAATAGATGGCGTAAATAAGACAAATACGCTTATCACCACGCATTATGGATCAAATGAATAAATCAAAGGATATATTATTACGATTGAAAAAACACTCTATGATCATAATAAACTTAACATTAAATATAAAAAACCAAGAGGAAAATAATCAAAATGGCTCAATTTAGGTTCAGATTAACGGGTGTGCCCCCAGATCAAGCAATGAAAATGATAGAGCTAGATCCGGATAAACCCATTAGCGAAATTAAGAAAACCGTGCAACAGGAATATAAACTGAATCCGATTCTCGCAATACAATTTATTTACAAGGGGAAGGTTCTTCCTGATAGCATTAAATTCAATAAAGTTGGTATTCATCCAAAAAAAGACATAATCACTGTTATGGCTACACAAGCTGGCGGAAACTAAGTTTACGTCTTTCTCATATAATTTTATTTTTCTCCAATTATATTATCAATTATTTTTTTGTAGATCAAATATTCCTCAGTTTATCTATATAGTAAAGTGCTTAGTACATACTTTGAATTTCATTTTATTATCAATAACCTTATACCAATGACTCACGCACTTTGTTCTTACAAAACAAAAAAGGTTGAAAAACGATGTTTTTCTCAAATTATAAGTCATTTTACCTTGATGACGGTACGTTTGATTTGAAGACGTATCGTTATGCAGGTCATAGTTTATTTGATGTTATTGGTGAGATCTTCCTATTTCTGATATTTGGTGGATTTTATGCATGGGGAATCTATAATTTAATCGATTTTGTTAAATATATCCAAGATCAATACCAATATCTTGTTGATACCTATGGAGCACTAATACAAGCAACTGGAATTGCTGAACTGATAGTAGGTAATGCTTGGGTAGTTGCTATAGTGTTTATAGGAGTTTATATCATAACATTGGGTGTAAATTATCTTATTGTGCGATTTTTCAGTAAAGCAGCAGCATGGTTCATGTATGGTACTAGTATTCTTCAGATCATAATGTTCGGATTGATCTTTTATTATTTAGGTACATTCCCAGATATTGAGGAATGGATACGATGGATATTTCTCATCCCTATTGTTCTACAGATAGTTATAATGGTGGTTTGGCATAAGAAATTTGCGTTAGCAATTGAATATACCAAAATGAGTTGCCTTGTTGTATGGAAACAGAAAAAATTACTAATTCCTCAATTCGTTCAAACATTTTGGATATATACACTATTGTTTTTCCATTTCGTCGTTACAGCTAACACTTTTATGGGATTAACCAGTTTCGACACTGTTACGTTTCAATTTTACGGGCAGACTGTCGAAATTACTCAAACATGGGCATATGTTGGATATACTGTCGCATTCATCTTTTTAGCATATATTGTGATTTACGTAACTCTAACCATGAAAATCAATATGGTTCACCATTGGTACCGAGGTGGAAATCTATCATGGTGGCATGCTTGGGGCATTGCTCGACGACGTTGGTGGGCAGTGATGGTATACTCTTTATTGTCAACGATTATTCATTCCATAAAATTTGTTAGAAAGATATTCAAGGGAGAAATAGATCCTAAGAATTTATTCGAATCTCTGAAAACTTCGTTTGAAATGTTACCAGAAAATCCTATGGCTTTAGAACCGTTTGCGAAACAGAAAAGAAAGGCAAAACGTGAAGCACGAAAAGAAGGTGGGGGATTACGCAGAGGAATTCGATTCGGATTATTTGCTCGATTGCGTTGGAGACGGAAATTCAGAAAAGAAGTTCCCCTTTACAAGCGCATTTGGTTGGCTTTAAACTACTTCACTCTTCCAGCAATATCTATTGAGGACAAACCATTCTTCCTAGCACTTCCACGATCTCTTCAAACCGTTGTCCGTAATATTCCTGATTTATACATAAAACACTCAAATGTGAATAGACTCTTCAAATTTACAAAATTTGCATCTATCGGTTTATCAGCTATGATAGGAGGGACAATTGGATGGATTTTAGGATATTTAGGGCAAAATGGATATATTCCATATTTAGGGGATAAGACTCCTTTGGTAATTGTATCAGCTTTAATCTTTGCAATCGTCGGAGGAATGAGTTCCTTGCTTGTTCTTAACGATTTGAACATGGCATATACGACTTTAATGTATATTCATACGATAGATGAATTGTACGGCAAAGAAGGGTACACAAGATTTAATTTGGAACCCCATGAACAAATTGAAGCTCGTATTGAAGAAAAAATGATCAAACGGGATCGAAGACGCCAACGATGGGGTATGAAAAGAAAATATAAAGAGCAGTTGGATGCATCCAAGGAATTGGGAGACTTCCAACCAGAAATGGAGTAAATTATTATTTTTTTAAAACTATCTTTTTTTTTTAATCTATTTTTCCTAAATCTTTCAAAGCTTTCAGTACAAGAGTTATGTACATTAGCCCGGGACCCCCATTCATTTTTAATGCTACCATACTTGCTTCTAATACTTCATCTGGGGTAGCTCCCGCTTCCAAAGCCTTTTTAACGTAATATGTAATACACCAATCACATTGTTTGACAAGAGCTCCTCCCAATGAGATTAATCTCTTAGTTTTTTTACTTAGAGCTCCATCATCATCAATTTTTGTAAAACTCTCATAAAATGCCTTCATAATTGACGGAAATTTCTTA
>JAEOUK010000201.1 GCA_016839385.1 Promethearchaeota archaeon | reverse complement strand
GTTCATCCAATAATTTGATTATCTCACCGACGCTCCAATCGACTTCTTGAACAGTATCGCCATACAAACCTCCTTTAGAAGTTCCACGAAAATCTTCAGATGCATGCAAGGGATTATGTGGGAATGGCTGACAGTAATGTAGGAAGAAAGGTTCGTTTTTATGATCTCGAATAAAATTCAATCCTTCTCTGGTCAAAGATTTTGTTAAATTATTCTGATCAGCAGGAGCGGGTTGATCTATTTCTTTATTTTTCCAAATTGCATAAGGTTTCATATCATTACTGTAATGAGCTCCATAAAAGAAATCAAATCCTTTATCGTTCGGTAAATGAGGTGATTTATCCCCTAAATGCCATTTCCCTAGCATTCCTGTTGCATATCCTGCTTTCTTCAAAACTTCTGGAATGGTTATTTCATCTTCAAGAATCCCTTTTACACCATAAGCATTCTGTCGAATGTATGCATTTATCAGAAATCCCATTAAAGTATGGCTGGGAAAAAATACATTGGGAATATGCATTCGTAATGGATGTCGTCCAGTCAACAACCCCGCTCGTGAAGGAGAACACACAGGAGAAGAAGAATAGAAACAGGTAAATTTCACCCCGTTCTCCGCTAAACTATCGATATTAGGAGTGTGTATATTTGTTGCTCCATAACAAGAAATATCTGCAAGTCCCATATCATCCATAAAAAAAATTATGATGTTTGGTCGTTTCTTTTTTGGTTTATCAATCGATTCCAAATAAATTTGATGATTTTCTATCTTTATATCTCGTTTTATTTTATTGTGAATCTGTTTTCGAATGAAATTTAATATCAATAATCCTAGTAGGATTATGATAACATACCAAATGACTAACATATCATACTCTCCTCATTTATTCCATCTTTATTTCTTCCAGGGAAGATATTGTTGTTAAATCAGTACCTTTTGTTTCTGGTGCATATTTTACAACTAAAAATATTCCGACAATTGAAAATGGAACAGTAGCGATAAGTAAAATTATGCCGTAGGTAATGCCCGGAATTAGTACAATCAATGCATTTATCGCCTGCCATACAATCATAAAACCAAAAGTGAATAGCCCTATGTAAATTGACATAGTTCCTCGGACTTCGGTGGGAGTTAATTCATTCACAATTAATCCTGAGGTGACAGTATTCATCCACAAAGCATAAATGTATAAACCATATGTCAAACCTGTGAACACGACCATTTTTTGCCATAAGAAAACCAAGAACAGTATAAAAAAGACACATTCCACACTCAAAGTAATGATTAATCCAATTTTTCTACCAAATTTATCCCGAATAACACCCATAATTAATCCTAAGACGATGCTTATTCCGTATCGAATATAGTAAATATTGTTGACTTGAGTCAAGGTAAAGTTATCCGACAAGAGAGGTTCCATATATGAACGTGCAGATAAACCCCCTAAAGTGCCTAAAATAGCTGCAATGGAGATGAATGTAATTATTTTAAAATGGGGGTTTTTACTGGCGATTTTAAGGGATTTGAAAAATCCAATATTAGATTTTTCTACACCCATTCTATTTTTTTGAGCTTTCATGGTCAAATAAACACTAGATTCTTTCAAAGTGAAAATAGCAACGAAAGTTAACACTATACCTAACCCTACAGGAAAATAAAACACTGCACGCCAATTTGGTTCTGAAAAAATCAGATCTGACAAAAAAAGTTCACGACTTAGTGGAACAAGTAAAGCTCCTACTAAGCCAATGACTCGGGCAAATGCAAGGTATCGGGCACGTTTTTGAATTGGAGCTTCTTCTTGAATCGTGAGTAATTGGATATCCGTAGATAAGAACAAAGTACCCACTAGATTCCCTATAACGTACATAACGAAATTTTGAGAGAAAGCGATTAATAATGCTCCTATTGTCATTCCAATCAGACTTATAATCAAACCTGGTTTGCGTCCAAATCTATCGACAAAGTATTTCATAAATAAGGCTAGAATCGCTAGAGGAAACGCGATAAGTTGCACTAAGTTCATTTTCGAAAGACCTACCGCTTCATCGATACCTTTGTCCACAAAAAACTCTTGGACAATAAAAGATTGAAGTAAAGGTGAAGCATTTGATGCAAAAATATCTAGAAGATTTATTACTCCGAAGATAGAGGCAGCGTACAACACATATTTGAGTGTATATTTAACTACAAAATTTTGGGTTTCATTTTTCTCATCTCTCACTGTGCTCAATTATTCCACCTTGTTTTTTTAAAAAACGCAAAATTATTTTCTATTTCGATACAATCTTAAAATTAATAAAAATTTGTGAAAATAATAATGAAAATTGCGATCTTATACTTCTCAGGTACTGGAGCGACCGCTAATCTTGCAGATATTCTAAGAAAACACTTAAAGGAATTATCACACAATGTGGATCTTATTCGTATTAAGCACAATACAGAATTTCATTTAGAAGAATATGATTTTTTTGGAATTGGCACTCCTGTATATTCCTACCGTGCTCCTCGAATAACTACTACAATCTTAAAAAACTTAGAATTCAGAAAGAAACCTTTCTTCGTGTTTTCAAGCATTGGGGGGCAAAAAGGCAACACTCATTGGAATTTATATAAAGCAGTTAAGAATACAGCGGGACCATGTTTAGGAGAATTTACAGTAGCAATCATTACAAATATCAGATCTTGGATGCCAAATAAACGCCGGATCCTGCCGAAATATGAAATAACTGCTTATGACGAAAATCGGGCGAAAGAGTTCGTGCATGAAGTCTTGAATAATTTGGAGTATGAAGTCGAAAAAATCCCAAAACGTAATCTATTCCTTTCAGTATTTACGAGCTTACTTTCTTGGAGATGGGAAATGGGATTAACTGCAGGAATAAAACAAGTAGATAAAGGAAAATGCACGAAATGCGGTTTGTGTGTAAATGAAATTTGCCCTTCAGGTGCAATTACTTGGGATGCAGACGGATATCCTAAAATTCGAGAACGAACTTGTGTTGGTTGCAATGGATGTGTTAATCTTTGTCCTGTAGATGCTATTTGGGCATACAAATCCCGAAATCATCATCAATACAATGCGTTCCGCAAGTATATCATTGGATTCAACAAAAAATAGAAGAAAAAAAAAATTTTAAGATGGCTGGAGAACACCAGCGAATACAAGCCATGCAAGAAGAGTTTTTGCTACTAATGATAGAATTATGTATCCTCTTTCTCCATAACGATAGTCCTGGAATTTTCCAACTTTTTTATACTGCAGAAACATGTTAATCGGAAATGTGAAGAATAACACCCCATAGCTAAAGAAGATAGCCCATACAAACCAGGGAACTTGACTAAAATCAACATTGTTACCGAGTAGATATAAAATGATTACAGCCCAAGGAAGTAATCCAACAATCCATCCAATATTGAACGCAATCCAACTTGTCTTTTTGGTAGTTTGATTATGGATTTCCATCATTAAACCAAGAAGGTTCATTGTGGCATTTGCACCGAAAATAAGCACCAAACTGGATAGATCGTAGACACCAAAGAACATTGCAATAAGTACTATCATCACGGATGAGCTTAATGCATATTCAAACCAGCGGAAATAGTTCACATGCTTATCTAACGATTTATTATAGAATTTATTAAAAGGAATCGCGATAAGAAAGTGTGCTAACGCAGATAAGAATAGGAATGACGACACAATGGGGCCGATTGGTATAGAACCTATACTCTGATAGTTCGGTACTAAAATATCAGGGCCTGGTATAAATTCCAGATAAGTAGTGGTAATTGGTAACTCAAAATCTCTGATATCTGCTACAAACAAGCCAAGAAAAAGCATAGCTGCTGCTTGTATAAAATGCAAGAAGAACATTACAAGATTGAAATTCTTCAGATAATTATTACTGATTTTTGATTGTTCTAAGAATTGTTTTTCCATTTTATCTCACATAATTTATAGGTAATTTAACCTATTTGTTAAATAGTAATTTAACTAATTATGTAAAAGATTTAGGATTTTAATATATAAGTAGTTTTTCCAGATGTCGATTAGAGAAAAACATTTTTTTGAATAGTCCGTAAAGAATCATAATGATGTAGAAGTCTCAAATGAATACCTCATTAATATGGGTCATAAAGGTATTCAAAATCCATTGATTCATAGTATGTAAAAGAAATTAGGATTTGAATCATAACCATATAAAAATGAAGAATTATGCCCAAATGAATCGAAAATCTCTGTTAAGTTTCCTTATCGTAGGAATGTTTCTTACATCTGTCCTAATAGGAGGTCTGACATATTCAATAAGATTTAGTACGATTACACAATTTTCTATCATTCCAAGACCTGCTATCCTTGAAGATCATCCTGGATTTTTTGACTTTTCAAACGACTTTTCCATCTATGTTGATAATTCTTCATTTAATGTAGTTGAAATTGCTGAATTCTTCCAAGAAAAATTAGAGCATGCAATTGGGCATGATATAGAGCTTAATAATATAACAGGAAAACCTCCTCAAGCAAGTTTAATCCTAAAATTAATTCCAACTGAAACACAATTGGGACCTGAAGGATATAATTTAAGGATAAACCAGTCTAACATTGAAATTTCAGCCTTTCACCCCTGCGGTGTGTTTTATGGGATTCAATCTCTAATTCAATTATTCCCGGTTATGATCGGAAGGGAAAATGGACTGAAATATGTGGAAAAAATTAAATTACCTTGTGTTAGTATACAAGATAGACCAAGATTCTCGTACCGGGGAATGCATCTTGATGTAGGCAGACATTTCTTTTCAATAGACTTTATTAAAAAATATCTGGACATACTTGCATTCTACAAATATAACACGTTTCATTGGCATTTAACTGAAGATCAAGGCTGGAGAATAGAGATTAAGAATTATACCTTACTAACTGAAATTGGATCTTACCGTGATGACGAAAATGGAGGATCCTATGGAGGATTTTACTCTCAGGAAGAAATTATGGAAGTAGTGGAATATGCTAGAAAACGCTATATAACTATTATTCCAGAGATCGAAATGCCAGGACACTCTCTTGCAGCTCTCGCTGCCTACCCCAACTTGTCATGCTCAGGAGGTCCGTTTAATGTCAGTAATGTTTGGGGAGTGCATCAAGATGTATATTGTGCAGGGAATGATGATACTTTTACTTTCCTGGAAGATGTATTATTAGAAGTAATGAACCTATTTCCATCAAAGTATATCCACATTGGAGGAGATGAATGCCCCAAAGATCTTTCGGAGGATTGTCCAAAATGTCAAGCACGAATTGTTAGCGAAGGATTAGCAGGTGAAAGAGAATTGCAAAGTTATTTTATCTCTCGAATTAGCGCTTTTTTGGAATCCTATAATCGTTCAATCATCGGATGGAATGAGATCACAGAAGGGGGTCTACCTGAAAACGCTACTGTTATGGCATGGAATAGTTGGATTGCAGCAATTAATGCAGCTAAATTACAGCATAATGTTATTATGACACCAAATAGGTACTGTTATTTTGATTATTATCAAAAAAATCCCCTAACTGAACCAAAAGCGATAGGGGGATTTCTCCCATTAAGAATGGTGTATGAGTTCGAACCTATTCCTGAAGTCTTGAATTCTGAAGAAGCACAATATATTATTGGCGCTCAAGGAAATGTGTGGACGGAATATATTGACAGTCCAGAATATGCTGAATATATGAGTATTCCTCGATTGTGTGCTCTGAGTGAAGTTGTCTGGACGGAAAAAACATTGAAGAAATGGAATCATTTCGATATTCGGTTAATGGAGCACTTCAAGTTTTTAGATGAAATGGATGTGAACTACTGCGAGTGACATTATTTCTTAAAATACAGAT
>JAEOUK010000200.1 GCA_016839385.1 Promethearchaeota archaeon | reverse complement strand
CCAAATTACTTCTTCCTCTCCAGATTGCATTAGTTTGGCAATATTCAATGTTGCAATCATTTTCTCTTCAGTTAATTGAGGGTGGGCTCTGATGATACAGTCTTCAGTCGCCGCCATAGATAGTCCAGTAAACATTCTACCCAGATGTTTTACTAAAGTAGATTTTCCCCCTCCATGTCCCCCAATCAATAACATGCCAGAATTAGGCACTAATGCATTCAAAATTGTAAGTGTTAGTATTTCTGGTAACTCTAATGTAGTGATATTTCCAGAGAATAGTTTTCTAGCCGTTTTCTTTTTTGATTTTTTATTTTCATCCGAACTATCAATAGATTCTTCAGCTAACTCTAATTTATTTGATTTAAAATATTTTCTGATTTTCTTAACGAAATCTTCATTTTGGAAGAGAACTGCTATGTTATCCTCGTCCATTCCTTCAGTGTTTATTTTAAATCTCAAAACTGATGAATGGACGTACAACTGGTTTGCTTGGATAGTATTAAGGATCTCCCAAACCTTCGATCTTAGAATAGCTTCATTATTCATAAAATTTTGACCTATTTTTTTATCCTACAAATAAAAAGCGTATCACCTATTTAAGTTATTGTAGTGTTTAAGATAGGAGATCCATTATTTAACTTCCGACAAAATATATTTTAGTAAAGTTTCTGCAGCTGTTTTTAGATCTCCGCTATTGTCAACCACGAAATCAGCACCTGGAAGATTTTGATTTTCTCGTGCTCGCTCCAAACGAGCTTGCATTGCGTCTTCATCTTCTCGTGCTCTCTCCTTGATTCTTGAAGCTGTAATCTCAAAAGGAACATAAACAAATATAACTTTTAAATTATTGAATTGTTTCCGAGCAGTTTCAATAATCTTTCTACTAACATTAATAATTACTGGATGACCCGCAGCCATCCAATCAAGAATCTCTTTCCGTATTCCATAATGTAATCCGTATATACACCATGTTAGAGCAAACTCCCCCTTATTTTTCCATTCCAAAAATGCCTGTTCATCTACAGAGATATAATCTTCTGTTTCGGGTGATGGAGGGCGAGTAATCACCCGTTTTGGAATCTTTATTTTTTTTAATTCAGGTGGATAATTTTCAATAACTTCTTGGATGAGAGAATCTTTTCCACTACCTGAGTTTCCAACAATAAAAAAGAGTTTACTCATATATCTGACACTTTAAAATCGTTTTCTCATGCTTTCAAAGTCTTTAAGGATACTTGTTTTAAATGAATTCCATTCATCCATTAACAAATTCATTCCATTTAGAGTTTCTCCTCTCTCCTTGTACTCTACATAGAACATCAATTCGCTTAGAATGCGAAAATCATCATCCATAGGACCGATCAACTTTTCTAACTCTTTTTTCTGGGTTTCTATCACGGTATAAATACGAGATGTCTCTCCTTTCTTTAGCAGAGTTTTGATGTAGGATTCAGTACCGCTATAGACTTCTTTAATTTTTCCCATCTGCGTTTCCATGTTTTTACGTGAATATTCTACAAGGTTTCCAGTAGGCATTAAACGTGTAACATCTGCAACTAAATTTTTCGCCTCTTCAATAAATTCGGGAGTGATTTTAACATCTTTAATCTCGAATTCTACCTCCTCATAGGATGCTCTCGTTCCCAAATTCGGATCTTTTAACCGAAATATCTTGAATCCCACATCATTTTTCAATGGAGTCAATGGATCTCCTTTCCGCATTGCTATTTCGACCTGTCTAACCAATCGAATGTGATTGAATACAATACCGAACGCTGCAGGATTGTTCGTTTGAAATCCTAACTGGTTTTTAATATCGTCTGAGGAAAACATCACCTTTATTCCAGGATGACTATGAAACCATCCAACAATGAATTGAGGGGGATCTCGTGTAAATGCTTCTTCTTCAATTAACGCTGCATCAACGTAATCAGGATCATCGTATGATACTCGAAGTAAATAGTCTCCTGCTTTTCTCATAGTATGAGTGATTGGATAAGAATCAATTATGATGATATTCTTACTTCGTTTTTCTATATATCCAATAAGAATACCGTAGATCTCCCCCCAATCTTCTTCCGGTATACGAGCGTTAGCAAACCTCACACATGACGCAATTATCATTCTGTAGGTTGCTTTATCTAGGATCACTTTACCTTTTCCCATAGCTAATTTTCCACCAATCTGATCTTGAATGTTGTTTTTCGTTAAAATAAAAAGGACAGATCAATCGTAAATAAAATTGTTTTCTCAGATCTTGATCGGTGGATTGTTAGGTGTAGGAGTTCATTTATTAACTAATATTTATATTAAAAACAAAACAAACGCACTGGTGAGAAAATATATGTCTAATGATTTTGTACCGCTCTCTGCGCCACTAGGAATCCCTGGCTCCTCATATATGGTTCAACTTGGGAAAGTAGGAGATGTTTGGGGAGTTAGATTAGCAAAAGGAAACGATATACTGGACAGTAAGGTGTTTCGTGAAAACACAGGCGATGATCCCCCCAATGCAAACGCTCTTGTAGCTTGGGTAATTTCTACTTTACCAATTCCAAATCTTAATCCCTATCAAATTGCAAAAAGTATTGGATTTATACGTCAAGAGGCTATTCGCAGAAATGAGGATATGAAAAGAAAACCTGCGGTTCCATTAAAAGATGTGAAGGAGGTAAAATTAACCGAGGCACCTATTGAGAAAAAACCTGAAAAATCTCCTGGGTGGGTAAAAGAAGATAATGCTGAGGAAGAAAAGAAACATGCACATAGGATTCTCCCTTCAATTCCGGGAAGTGGAACAGCAACTCCTACTACATCTGCTGGTGGAGTCAAATGCAAGTCTTGTGGCACGAATTTTAAATTTTGTCCGTATTGCGGAAAGCCCTTATAATCGCGGATAAATTTCGATTTTCTTTTATTTTTGCTTTCATTTGTTGAGATATAATATGATTATTTCTAATGAAGAATTCATTCGAAAGTTACCTCAACAGAAACAAGATCTTATTGCTGAAATACTCCGTTTAAAAAAAGAAAACAATGTATTATTATTAGCACATAATTATCAACGAGAGGAAATTCAGTTAATTGCAGACTTATTAGGAGATTCCTTAGGTTTAGCAAAAAAAGTTGCTGGTGCTAGTCAAAAAAATATCATTTTTGCAGGAGTGCGGTTTATGGCAGAAACTGCAAAAGTTTTAAATCCTGAAAAGCGAATTCATTTTCCCGATAAAGGTTCTCTTTGTAAAATGGCTTCTTATCTAAAAGCGGATATGATACGTGAATATAAGAAATTGAATCCGGGAATACCAGTCATTTTATATATTAATTCTACTGCTGAATCAAAAACCATGGCAGATATAATCTGCACTAGTTCTAATGCGGTTAAAGTAGTGCATTATATCTTAAAACAGACTAAAGCTAATAAATTCGCATTTGGTCCCGATAAGAATCTTGGTGCATATATTTCAAAAAAAACTGGGATTCCCGTGGATATTCTACCTCCAGAGGGAAATTGTTATGTTCACAACATGTATTCAGTTGAAAATATCGAAGCTGCGAGGAAAGAACATCCAAATTCCACGATTTTAATCCATCCCGAAGCTCCTCCAGAAGTACTAGAATTCGCAGACTTCATTGGTTCCACCTCTATGATACTTCACTACCCCGAAGAACATCCCGAAATTAAGTTTTATATAATTGGGACAGAAATTGGAGTGACAGAGCAATTGAGAAGGATGCATCCAGATAAGAGTTTTTATCCGTTAAACCAAAAAGCTGTTTGTTTTGCAATGAAGAAAATTACATTAGAATCTATTCTCCAATGTCTACAAAAAATAGATTCAGATGAATACACCATTGAGTTAGATAAAGAGATTGTCGAGAAATCAAAATCTGCTATTCAAAAAATGATAGAAATTAGTTAATTTAATTTCTTCTTTTTCCAGAGGGTTTTATCTCCCAAATCATCTAATTCAATTCCTAATTCATTTAATTTATTTCGTATTTCATCTGCTAGGTCATATATCTTTTTCTTACGTAATTTTCCACGAATCTCAATAAGTAACTCGATTAAAGGATTTACCAAAGTATCTTGTTTTGAACTAGTGGTGTCTTTCTCTAAAATAGAGAATTTTCCTAATTCTTGGTGGTCACCTAAGACAACCCCGAATATTTTCGAATACTCATCTAATATTTTTAGGATTAATGAATGAGAATCTTCAGTGATTTCTTTGCGTTCTTCTAAAATCCATGAGTTTACAATTTTAATCAATTGATATATCTCTGATAATGCTTCCGCAGTGTTAAGATCGTCATCTAATGCATTTTTGAAATTTTTATGTATAGACTTCAGATTCCCCTTGATCTCAGAATCATCCACATTTGAATTTAATTTCAAATGATAGACAAATCCATAAAAATCTCGTAATTTTTCATATAACTGTTTTGATTCTTCCAATCCTTCCACTGAATAACTGATAGGGGATCCATAATTTACAGATGTCAAATAAAAACGAATGACCATAGCATCATATTGTTTCAGAACTTCACTAATCGCAAAGTAATTTTTCATAGATTTTGACATTTTTTCCCCTTTTACATTTACAAATCCATTATGTAGCCAGTAGTTTGCTAATTTAGTTCCAACTGCTGAAAGTGTTTGGGCAATTTCATTTGTATGATGAGGAAAGATTAGGTCTTTACCACCCCCATGGATATCGATTAGGTCTCCCATATATTTGCGTATCATGCTACTACATTCGATGTGCCATCCAGGGCGTCCTTCTCCCCATGGAGACTTCCACTTAGGTTCTCCTGTTTTTGCTGCTTTCCACAATGCAAAATCTTTTTCTCCTTTCTTCTCATCTTCGAAACCGCTAGTAGCTATTAAATCCTGATCGTCAGCTTCATTTTGGAAATGCTTTTTCTTGAATTTTCGTGGGAAAATTGTTTCGTATCCCTCTAATCGGTCAACGTAGAAGTAAACACTTCCATTTGACTCATATGCATATCCATTTTTGATTATCAATTGAATAAATTCAATAATTTCTTTAATTGTTTCAGTTGCTCTTGGAGCAATGTCAAAAGGGAGAACATTTAATCTTTTCATAGATTCTTCATAAGATGTAATCTGCTCCTCAGCTAATTCATAAATTGAAATTCCTCTTGTTTCAGCAGTTTCTATCATCTTATCGTCTACATCTGTAAAATTAGAAACGTAAAGAACTTTATAATTTTTTAATAAGAAGTATCGACGCAATACATCGAATGCTACTGCTGCTCGTGCATGTCCAATATGAGATTGGTCATACACAGTTACTCCACATACGTAGATAGATACATTTTTTTTCTTGATTGGTCGAAAAACTTCTTTTTTCTTCGATAAATCGTTATAGAGCTTAAGCATGGTTTTATCATCAAAATTGAATGATATTAAATTGGTTAGTATTAGATTATGATAATTACTTTTCTGTTCATAATCTCTTACAATACTTGGGGAGAAATGTAAAACTTGATTCTTGAACTTTTATTTTCTTAGATGCACGATTGTAGATATAGAATAGTCAGAAAATGAAAAAGGAAAATACAATGGCGAAAGAAGAATATGCTATTTCTAAATGGCACAATACTGAAGAAATATTACAGAAATTAGATAATTTGGTAAATATTCCAATGCGTGCTCTAAAAAAGACTGCAATGGATGAATACTTAAAATATTATGAAGAAAAATGTCAAAAATCAAAGATTCTAACTGATAAAGCTAAGAAACTCATTCCTGGAGGGGTACAACACAATTTAGCTTTTAACTACCCTTTTCCTCTGTGCATCTCTAGAGTTCAAGGTGCTAAAATGTGGGATATTGATGGAAATGAGTACATAGACTTCCTGCAAGCTGGAGGTCCAACTATTCTTGGAAGCAATTATAAGCCATTACAAGATAAAGTATTAGAAGTAATTAAAGAAAGTGGTCCAGTCACAGGATTATTCCATGAATATGAATTCAAACATGCAGAAATCATCAATAAGTATATGCCTGCTGTAGAAATGTTTCGATCCTTAGGAACTGGTACGGAATCAAACATGGTCGCAATCCGATTAGCTCGAACGTTTACAGGAAATAAGAAGATTATAAAAGTGGGAGGAGCTTATCATGGTTGGAGTGACCAGTTGGTGTTTGGATTACACGTGCCTGGTACTGGCAGCATGGAGGCTGTGGGTATTCCTCGAGGGTGTCTGAAAGACACTCAAGAATTTCATCCAAATGACATTGATGGTTTAGAAAAACTACTTCAGCGTAATAAAGAAAAAGGGGGGACTGCTTGTGTGTTAATTGAACCAATGGGTCCAGAAAGTGGAACACGACCTGTTTTCAAAGATTTCAATAAACAAGTAAGAGAATTATGCACACAATATGACACATTGCTAGTTTTCGATGAAGTTGTAACAGGATTTCGAACTGGTATGGGTGGTGCCCAAGGATACTTTAAAATTAAACCAGATTTGACAACATTTGGGAAAATTGTTGCAGGTGGTTATCCTATGGCTGGAGGGATTGGAGGTCGTGCAGATATTATTAATTATCTCGCTGCAGGTGTAGAAACTGGAAAGAAAAGAGCCTATTGTGGTGGGACACTATCAGCGAATCCCATGTCTTCTGCAGCGGGATATTGGGCAATAAAAATGATTGCTAAAACGAAAGCATATATGAAGGCAGGTCGCGCTGGTGATAGATTAACCGCGGGATTGGAAGCTTCTATAGAAAAATATAATCTGCCATATGTGGTGTATAATCAAGGAAGTCTAGTTCATCTAGAATGTTCTGGAGCAATGTTGGTAGATATCACTAAACCAGGTGCTCTCCATCAAGCTATAGAACGAAAGGAGATGATGGAACACATGGGGGCTGCATATACAGCCAAGGGAATGATAACAATTGGTGGTAGTAGAATATACACAAGTATGGCAGATACTGACGAAATTATTGATGATGCAATTGAGCGATTTGATTCGATATTTAAAAATGTGACAAAACGGTAATTATACCGGATTTAAATCCTTTTCAATTATTTTCATCTCTTTTTCTTTAATACGAAAAATTTTATACACAAATAAGTTCAGTTGATGAAGTTCTTTTGATGTGTCTTGGTCAAACTCTGAGAGGTGGATTATTTTTCTAACTAGATTGGATATCTTATCATGGTCATCTTTGCTTGGAAACACAAAGGGAATTTTTATAATATTTTCCAATAAAATTCTTGGAAATATTTGTTTTTCTCGGTAAAGATTCTCATAGTAGAATTGAATTAAATCCGAATTTAACAATCCTAAAAGGAATTCATGTGAAATCTCGTCATTTATCGAAATAATATTGTATACCGTTTGTAAACTAACAAACTCTCCATATTCATCAAATGCAGCTTGAATTTTGCTTCCTAATTGACGAAGAAGTATTTTTGGAATAAAGTAAAATCCAGATTTCTTTTGAATGTTTTCGTCTAGAATATAGTTTTCTCTATTTTCGATTCTAAATTTCTTAATGTCCTCTCCTGCAACAATTTTATGAGAATTTTTTTTTTTTAAATTCATGATGAGAGGAGATCTTTTTCCAATTTCTTCTCCACGATGTATTTTTATTACTGTATTTAATGGAGTTGAATTACTATAAATCACTTGGATTATATTCCGAATTTCTTCGGGATGACATAATATTTTTGCATCCTCTAATTCCACGCAATATTGTTGAGGAATTGAAATGGAGGAACCTGATTTTGCAGTAAATTTTTCTTTATCAGGATAATACACAAAATCAAAATCCTTGCTAGGATTTAATTCTTTTTGGAAAAATATTATGATATTTGATACCGATTTTCTGGGAAAAGCATGTTGAATATTTTCAATTTTCAGAATTTGGGTCGATTTAAGAAGTAATCTTCTATTTTCTGTAAAACTACTTCGTCCTAAATAGGATTCTGGGATGATAAAAGCAAAAAAACCCTTTTTTGAAAGTATTGAAATGGATAATTCTACGAAAATTGAATAAAGATCAAACTGATGAATTGCTGTAGAATACAATCCTCGCAATAACTCTTTATACTCATACGGAAGATCTTTGGAAGAAATATAGGGGGGATTTCCAATAATAAGTTTAAAACCTGAAAATTGTGTAGTTGATAATTTTGGGAAATATCTAGTTATAAAATTATCTAAAATATCCTGATTATCGACTCTGTTTACAATTTGATGAATTTTTCCTTCTAAATCCATATCATTAGATGTCCAAACGTCTGGATCAATTGGAATATACAATATAGAGTCTCCCAGGACAATAGATTCCTCAAGAATGGAAAAAACTTCTTGTGTTTGCTCCTTAAACGAAAATTCTAAATTCTGTTTTTTGAATATTTTTATAAATGCCATCCAAAGATTAATTCGGGTAAAATAAACGGCTATTTTATCGATGTCAACGCCATATAAATTCTGTAAAACTTCATAAGAAATGGTTTTACATTTTTTAACATTGATATTCAAGTAATACGAACATAATGACTCAAAAATTTTTCTAAGGAATGGACCAGAACCACATGCGGGATCCAGAACACTAATTTCTTTGATGAGAGAATGGAGTTCTTCTTCGGTAATATTTCCATTTATATAACTCTTCAGACTAGTGAAACAATATTCCAGTCACTGATGGCTCATATGTTCAATAATGGTTTTTGGAGTGTATACCACTCCCTTCTTCTCTCCCATATGAGTTTCATTTAGCTTTCCTAAAAAATCGTCGTCATGATCAACAAAATAATGTGAATAATCAGCAGATGCTATGGTCTTAAGAAATAATTCGAAAGATCTAAAATCTACTTTGTAAATGGTATTATTTTCTGGGGGTTGTAATTCATCAATAATATAGGAAGGGAGATAGCAATGATTTAGTAAAAAATTATCGACCTTTTCCATAAATTCGTCAAAGAAGAAAGATATATCCTCGCTACTGACCTCATTACAGATATCCAATAATGTAGTATGTGGAATTACTTGAAGCTCCTCTAATGTGCGTAGAATAAATATTTTCGCTATAGAATCAAATGGTATATTTTGATCTAGCAAGTAATTTCTAATATCTCTTGGTTTTAGAGAAGCCATATTAATATCACAAAAAAGTCGAATAATCTTTAATTAACTTAAGATAAATAAAATTATATCTTCAAATATCTGATGTCAATGGCGAACCAAGATAATATTGAAACCAAACCTAGCTTCAATGAAAAATTAAAGATCGATGAAGTTGATAAGCAAATCATTCAATTACTTCAAGATGATCCAAAAATGACCCATAGTGAAATTTCTGAGAAAGTTCACAAGAGTCAACCAGCAGTTGGAGCACGGATTATAAAATTACAACGAAAAAACCTATTAAACACGCAGATCGGTGTCAATTTCAAAGTCGTTGACATCAAACTCGCTATTGTTAATTTATTTATTAAGAACGTCGGAAACATCCTAAAATACATTAAAAATTGCCCATTTGTGTTACATGCATTTAAAATCACAGGGAATACTAATTTAATGGTGATGATTGCAGCACCTGACATAAAAACTATCGATCACATGGTAGATCGTTGTTGGAGAAAGCATCCGGATGTAATTACAGTGGATATAAGTTACGTTATAGATTCCGTAAAAGATCTAATTCTACCAGTAAATTTTGATATTGAATTCTTCAATGAATTTGGATGTTCTGGAAAAGATGGCTGTATGGTACAACAAGGTGAAGAAGAAAAATTAAAACAGCTAATTCGAGAATCACGAAATAAAAACACAAAAAAAGAATCGAACTCAGAATAAAAAAAGAAATATAAAAGTACTTTACGGATATACTCCCCGCAATCTCTTTGCTTTTAACACGCGTTCTATTGCAACCATTAAGGCTGCTCGGCGATAACTTATTGCATTTTTCTCTTTTCGTTGATATACCTCATCGAAGGAGTTTAGAATCACACGTTCTAATTCTTTTGATACTCGTGCTGCTGTCCAGCGCAATTGGGAAATATCTTGAACCCATTCAAAGTATCCGATAATTGCTGAGCCTAAACCAGCAACAATATCAGGAATCACAGTGATATCGTCTCTTTCTTCTAAAATTTTATCAGCACGATAGGTTACTGGTGAATTAGCTCCTTCTATGATGAGTTCGCACTGTAATTTATCTACATTCAGTCCTCGTATCTGACTTTCCCTAGCACAAGGAACAAGTGCATAACAAGGAAGAGTAAGCATCTCCTCATTTGAAATTGCTTCTGCTCTTTCATATCCAACAAGAGATCCATTTGTTTCCTTATATTTTATGACATCATTAATATCTAAACCATCTGGGTCGTATACACCAGTTTTACTGTCAGAAATTGCGATTATTTTAGCTCCGAATTGATTAATAGTCCGAGCGAAGTTTTTTCCAACATGTCCAATTCCTTGTACAATAACTGGATCATCCCTTAAGTCTTTTTCTGGATCTCTACGAACTACTTCACGTAAAATGTCTGCAATACCCCATCCTGCAGCTTTGTCATTTCCTATGATTCCTCCGACTTCGAGTGGTTTACCTGTACATACACCTGGTGCTGTTTTACCGACTCCCATGGAATAAGTATCAAAAACCCACGCCATTGTTCGTTCTCCTGTACCTAGATCAGGAGAAATTATATCTTTCTCAGGACCTATCACATTAAGAACTGAAGCGGTATAACGACGGATTAAGCGTTCTCTCTCCCCATCTGATAATAATTTCCGATCTGCAATTATTGCCCCATGGCTTCCTCCCATAGGAGCTCCTGAAAGTGCACCGGACCAGCTGTTAATGATTGAAAGAGCTTGGATACATTGAACAGTAGATCTGGGATCCATTCTTAAACCACCCCGTGCTGGACCCATTGTGTTTTGATGAAGAACTTTATATCCTTTGAACATCCTTAAGCTTCCGTCATCCATTCTCACTGGTAAATTCACAATAACCGTTCGTTGGGGTTTACTCAAAATTCGAACATAGTCTTCGTCTACTCCCATGATTTTGGCAGTAGTTTTAAACTGGTCTAATACCTGATCTAATAATGTTGGCATAATAATCCCTCCTATGGATAGAAACCCCTGAATTTTACAGCAATTGCAACTCTATTAACAGCAATCAGATAAGCTGCAAGTCGGTAACTAATATTTTTCTCTTTTTCTTTCATTTTATAAACTTCATCAAATGCTTCTAATATAATTTTCTCCAATTCTTCATTTACACGTTCTAATGACCACCGAAGTGCTGACAAGTCCTGTACCCATTCGAAATAACTAACTGTGACTCCCCCCGCGTTGGCTAAAATGTCTGGAATCACATCAATTCCCTTTTTGAATAGAATTTCATCAGCTTCTGGTGTTGTGGGACCATTAGCTCCTTCCACGATATGTTTGCATCTCAATTTTCCTGCATTATCTGAAGTAATTTGGTTTTCCAATGCACAAGGTAGTAGATAATCACATTCTAATTGCAATAACTCGTCATTACTGATTTTTTTAATATTCTTATCTGAGTATCCTTCCAAAATACGGTGTTTTTCAGCATAATCGAACATTTTTTCGATATCCAAACCCTCGGGATTGAAATATCCTCCAGAAATATCAGAAACGGCTATAACTTTAGCACCCCATTCATGCAAGGTTTTAGCAGCCCAACTTCCAACGTTACCGAAACCCTGAACAACAATTGTGCTTTTTTTCAGATCAATACTCTTTCGTTTGGCTAATTCTCTAACAATAAAAGAAACTCCGACACCTGTTGCACTGGTTCTTCCTAAAGATCCCCCGATCTCGATTGGTTTCCCCGTAACAACACCTGGAACTGTTTTTCCCACACCCATCGAATACGTGTCCATGATCCATGCCATCTCTTGGGGTCCTGTATTCATATCTGGTGCAGGTATATCGATTTCTGGTCCAATCACTTCTATAATCGAAGCAGCAAATCGACGAGTCAATCTTTCTATTTCTCCGTTTGACATTTTTCGAGGATCACATGTTATACCGCCTTTGGCGCCTCCTAACGGCAACCCTACGCACGCTGTCTTCCATGTCATCCACATAGCCAGAGCTTGCACTTCATCCATGTCTACTCCAAGAGCATATCGGATTCCACCCTTTCCAGGTCCACGTGCATTTGAGTGAAGCACTCTATAACCCTCAAAAACTTCTACTTTCCCATTATCCATCCGAACTGGTAAACTGACAGAAACAATTTGTTGTGGATTAGATAGGAAATTAAAAATATCCTCCTCAATGTTGAGGTAATCACAAGCAATTCTCAATTGTTCCACAGCATTCGTGAATGGACTTTTTGCTTTTACCATAGTGATATGACTTCCAAAAATAATTTGTGTACTCTTAAGATGATCATTCACATATAAAAACCTTCAAGGTCTAAAAATTCAACAATTTTACCGAAATTGAGAAATGGTATAAATATGGGAATATATTGTGGCTTTTGGGAAAAAAACGGGTGGAAAAATAAAATTTTCCCCTAGATGTGGGTAGGCTTTGATCACTTTACCATTTTAGTGACTTTCTCAATTAATTTATTCCAACTCTTCAGAGATATTTTATCCTTCTTACTTGGAATATAGGATTCTTCTTTTAATGCAACGAGTTTTGTACATTCTTTTATAACTTTTGCATATTTTGCTCGATCATCTCCCAATAATGCCCATCGACGAGGATCCTCTTGATTTTGTTCTCCAATAATCGCTACATTAGGTGCTTCATCGATCTTTCTAAAGACTGTTTTTATAGTATCATCTCCTAATCGTCTTAGATCTTCAATAGTTAGTTTTTCTTTCATAATTAGTGTAAAAAACGATCATTAAAAAAACGTGAACAAACAACTAATCAATAGAAAAATGACATTCTCAATTGTAGCATATGATCCGAAAACTGGTGATTTTGGAGTTGCAGTACAGTCTAAATTTCCCTGTGTGGGGCAAATTGTTCCATGGGCAAAAGCAAATGTAGGTGCAGTTGCTACTCAGGCAGATGTAAATACCACTTTCGGACCAAAAGGATTAGAATTGCTAAATCAAGGACTAACATCAGAAGAAGTTGTCGGCAAATTGCTTAAAGATGATGAAAAGAGAGATCATAGACAACTTGCTGTAATTGATAAATCTGGTAAAGCCTACGCTTGGACTGGAAGTCAATGTTTTTATTTTGCTAATCATATAGTCGGTAAACACTATAGTTGTCAAGGCAATATCTTAGTAGATGAACGGACATTGACTGATATGGCTTTGGCGTTTGAAAATACAACTGGTGATTTAGCGGATAAATTGATTGCAGTATTACAAGCTGCAGATGAACCTGAACGAGGGGATGTACGAGGAAAACAATCAGCTTCTTTATTAATTGTCCGAGAAAAAGGTGGATTTGGAGGATATACAGATAAATGGGTGGACATTCGAGTTGATGATAATCCAGAACCAATAAAAGAACTGATCCGGATTTTTCATATGTATGATATGACCTTTCTTAAACGCGAAGATCCCATGAATCTCTTAGATATTGAAGGAAAAATTGAAAAAAATATAAAATCTGTCCTGTTGGAGTTGAAATATATTGAAAGTAAAAATATATCTCAAATACAGCTACAAAAAGCGTTGGAGAATTGGACTGGAATAAACAATTTTGAGAATAAATGGGTAGAAAATAAAATCTGGAAGTCCGTGTACGATTATATGATAAGAGAAAAAGGAACTCCAATGGTTACACTAAAAAAAATGAATGAATAACATGATAATTTCCTTAATCGCGAAGATTCCATAATGACTTTACTTCTAGAGAGCTAAAGATCTCCTTTCCTGTAATTTTTTTCTCTTTATAAATAAATGGATTCAATTTGACTTCAATTTCTTTCTTAGAGCTCGCCTGCATGGAGAAAAAATTGTCCGATGGAATGATATCGTATTTTTGGGACTCAATAAAGACATAGGCCGCTAAGTTATCATTTTCAATTTGGATCCTACATGAATTTGTTGAAGTCCCTTCATCAAGAAGGCTCAATTCAAATTTTACTTCTTCAAACATAAAATCTTTCGGTTTTCCCAAAAGATGAAAATTCTCATATGTCTGACCGTCTTCGCTCTTAACATTGACAAATATCATGTGTTGTTTCTTCCCTGTTGCTTTTCCTTTAAT
>JAEOUK010000199.1 GCA_016839385.1 Promethearchaeota archaeon | reverse complement strand
TGATGGAAAATCTCTTTATTTGTATGAATATGAATTTCGAAATCAAAATCTCATTCTTAATGTTGGTACGGTGAATTTCTCTACTATTATCTATCTGTACAAGCATAACATTGCTGTAAATCAAGGTCTTGGATTAGTTGGAGTGCAATCTTTAATATTTTCACCCGATAAATCGCACATTTTAATAGGTAAACGTGCTTCAAATCAGGATTATTTCCCAGGTGCACTGACTTTACCAGGTGGGATCTCGGAAGTTGGAGATTTTATGTCTCCTGCTTCTGAATCATTGATGCGAGAAGTCCACGAGGAAGTCCCTTTGGAATTTGAATCAGATGGAGGATTGTTTGCGATTTTAACAGGATGGAATCCCGTATCCATGACATTTCTCTTGTATAATACAGTAAAAGAATCAAAAGATTTTGATTATAATGACATTATTTCAGGAGATACAAAGGAATGGGATGGAAATTTACATTGGGTAAGTATGAATCACCTTAAAGAAATGAGTTTTGAAAATGTAATTAATGGACTATACTATTATAAATGGAAAATTAGCTAAATCATAGATTTCATTCCAGATCATAAAGTATAATTCTTGAAATCACCCATTCGAAATTTTGAAAATAGATGACAAATTTTTCGCCTTAATTTTATTAAAAATACCTGAGTCCAATGTTAGTCAATTTCATTAAATGTTTTTTTGCAGCTTTTGGAGTGGTATTCTTAATGGAGTTAGGAGATAAAACACAATTAGTTATTATTGTTCTTAGTACTCGTAATTATAAGCCAAAATTATTAGCTTTAGGAGCAATTGCAGGATTTTTAGTGATTGTTGGAATAGGAGGAGTAATTGCGACTGTTCTTTCTGAATTTATACCTCTCAATATTATATCTCTTATTTCAGGAATTGTGTTTGTCATATTAGGAATTTATCAAGGAATTTCAATGACAATTGAACACATTAAACAAAAGCGAAATGGATATTGTGTTGAGAACGTAGATACTGTCGATATTGAAAAGAAAAAGTTCATTAAAAAATCAACAAATTCATTTTTGGTTGGTTTTCTAGCTATTCTTTCAATGGAGATTGGGGATAAAACTCAAATCGCTACCATAATACTCGCATCTTCAGCTACTTCTTATTTTGGTTCATTAATGGGATCATGGATAGCTTTGTCATCACTTGCTGTAATTGGAGCTTTTGCTGGATCTTGGATTTCTACTAAAATCCCTAAAAAAGTTATGGATATTATAGCTTCTGTTCTATTTTTTACAATTGGGATGGTTATTATTGTAACTAGTTTCCCCTTATGACCTCGCCGGCGATGAATTGAAACTCAAAGTAATATTTTCGCCTTTCGTTAGATGGATGTTTTGTTTCTCCTTCACTTTTTATCATTTGACCTCTTAAGGTATATATCCCAGTGTCAGGAATTTTAACTTTAGAATATACAACAAGTTGATGGTATTCTTCTCCTTTCTCATCAAGTAGAGAAAAATAACAAATTTCAGGATAGTTAGGTTGCAAAACAATCATGTGCTGCCAGATAATTTTAGAAACTTTACCAGTAATTTCAATTTCTTTTCCTATTACGCTTTCATAATCGGAAGTCGTTTCAAATTTCATGTGCTACACTTCATTTTTTATATGCTTATTAAACAAAATACCAAGATAGAGCATCACCATTTGAAGAAATCGATGATGATGTCTCCAATGGTAGAACCCATAAATGATATATCATAAGTTCCAGTATGAGTATAATGAGCTTCTCCACCAGTTCTACATGCCTGCAATAGATCATTTAATCCAGAGTAACCATGTACTGGACCAATCCAACCATACACCCATGAACCTCCTTGGAATAATCGAACTGCGTTTGCTCCAGCAGCAAGAGCCAACATAACATCGTTTTTCACTGCGGAAATGTTCTGGTATTGGACGTAATTAATACATCCCAGACACACGGCAATTGGACCTGGATTAACCTTTGTCATCATTTTAGTATTTTGATAGACCAATTCCGGACCTGCACCACCCCAAGCTAAACCCCATTCACATCCAGTGTAATACATAGAGGAGATATACTGAAATTCAGGTATTAATTCCAGTGATGGCATAAAGTTCAGAGTGCTAAAATCTAGGTCTCCATCTGCATAATCATATGCGCTAGGATTTACAGTTCCACGCATGATATGTCCATCAGCTTGTGATTGAATCGCCATAGCTTTCCATTCAGCGATGATATCATCCCAAGCATCCAAATTGTCATTCAATATTACTCCATACATGCTCAAATTGCCTAATGAATTAAGGACGGGTATATTTTTAGCCCAACCCTCATAACCCATATCTTCACCGTAAACCCAGTCTTCGATGTCCCAGAGTAGATAATCGAGGGTTATGTTGTAATATTCCGTCCAATTATGAACATCATTATATAAACCCCAAAGAGCTTCGGTATTACGAGCAGAAATATAATGAAATCCGCTTGAACGGTTAAATAATGGCCAGATTTCTATAGGAACTCCTTGAGAATTCGCATATTTCACAACATTTGCTAAAACAGCACCTGAAGGATTACTCCCGTTAAATACGTCTTGAACTGCGTTGAACGATAGTGTTGCGTTTGCATCCCTACAAACATCCACAGTTTCGTTTGTTGCTGGAAGATATAATACTAATTCATAATTTTGCGCCTGAGTATCAGATACCTCAAATGTATATGTTTTATTATTAAAGAAAGGAGAAATTGTGAGGAATGCGCTAAAAACAACAACAGATGAAAGGACAATAGCAATAATTTTAGTTCTTTTTTCTTTAAAATCAAGTTTTTCATTTCTTGATCCTTCTTGCCAATCCTTAACAGCATCTCTAATTAAAAATACTCCAAATACTCCATTCCATATACTTGTGCTGAAAAGTAAATAGAAATACTGAAAAACATGAATAATGGATATCAAAATTAACAAGACCATCCATATTTCATTAATTACACCCATCACCATTTTAAGAATAGAGGAATTATGGAAGAGAAATAGTAAAGTAACGGCTACAAGAGAGAAAATCCCAATTCCTATTAATGATACTCCTGCTAAACCAAATAATCGGATACTAGAATACACGAGTTTAATCAGAAAATATAGATACATTCCAAGAAAAGGAGTCATTCCTACTACAAAGTATTTCAGTTTCATTTTAACCCAACAATATTCAGTGTTCAATAAAGGAGTTACTAAAGTTGTACTCCAATTCTAGTTTCATTCTTCTAATATAAATTGATTTTCGCAACAATAGATTTTTTTCGACATTTTCCAATATATGATACATTAGGTTGAATTCAATGTCCGATATTGAAATCAAAGAGGTTCGTGAGGAAATTTCTAGACATACAAAAAAGATTCGTCTGATATCATTTATGAAATCAGATGATTTCAAGCAATATTTATCAACCTATCCAATTAATATTTGCGAAAATTGTGGTCTTGAATATAGAATTGGACATTGGTGCGATTCGACTAAAGAACATGAGTGGAATGGCGATTGGGAAGCATTGGTGAAAATATCCTTGAGTGATTACAATGCAAAGAAAAAAGAAGAAAAAAAGTTAGTAAATCTCCAAGGTCGGCAAACTAGTTATCAATCTCAATCTACAATTGATGAATTTCCACAAAAGAGAATTTCCCCTGCGGCAATGGTAAGTGGTTTTTTTTTAGCGATTGTTGTATTAATTCTCGTTATTGTCATCAATGCAAAAGCCTAAGAATTGGGGATTTTCGTTTAT
>JAEOUK010000198.1 GCA_016839385.1 Promethearchaeota archaeon | reverse complement strand
CTAGATTAGAAGCAGATATCAATAAAGATGAATATATCAGTAACAATATGCACATTATCGGAGTAGATCGACCGGGATACGGGTTATCTGATTTTCAGCCACGACGAAAATTACTTGATTGGCCAAATGATGTGGTTGAACTTGCTGATCATCTTGGTTTTGATAAATTTTTTGTTAGCAAAATAAGAGATGAAGAAGAAAATACAATAATTTATCATCCAGTTTTTTTAATTCTCAGAATCATTCTCTAATACATGAGTTTACGAAAAATTGGAGTTATATTACGAAAACGTCCAACCTTAGAAGGAGCTGGAGTTAGATTAAACAGAATATTCGGATTTAGCCAACAAAATACATTCGACCCATTTTTACTCTTGGATGACTTTTCGGGGGAAAATCCCGAAGATTATCTCAAAGGATTTCCAAATCACCCGCATAGAGGGATTGAGACGATCACGTATATTATTTCTGGAAATGTAGAGCATCAAGACTCACTTGGAAATAAAGGGAACATTTGTGATGGGGAAGTACAGTGGATGACAGCAGGTAGTGGCATTATTCACCAAGAAATGCCGCTGGATGCAGGCAAACCTTTACAAGGATTTCAATTATGGGCGAATTTGCCAAAATCGCATAAGATGATGGATCCTCGATATCGTGATGTGACAACTGACCAAATACCTTGTGAGGAAGTCGCTAAAGGTGTAACTATTAAAGTGGTTGCTGGAAGTTATAATGGAATTAAGGGGCCAGTACAAGACGTTGTGACAAAACCTATATATTTTGACGTTAGTATGGAACCCAATTCTGTGTTCGAATATAAAATTCAAGAAGAAAATACCGCGTTTGTTTATCTTTTTGAGGGTAAGGCGAAATTTGGACGAGATGAGAAAGAAGTTGAGACCGGGCATCTAATCGAGCTAATTGCTGGAGATACAATCAAAATAACAACTGGGGACTCAAATGCAAGAATGTTGTTCATAAGTGGAAAACCGATCAAAGAACCTGTAGCGTGGTATGGACCAATAGTAATGAATACGCAGCAAGAATTGGAGACTGCTTTCAGAGAATATCGAAATGGAACCTTTATCAAGAAGAAATAAATTGGATCATCTCTACTTCATGTAATTTGCCGGAAATATCCAAACTTATTAATTTTTTTTCTTTAACTATCTTTCTAAGTGATCTAAACTGGAGTATCACCCATTCTAGCGTCCCTACTCCTTTCAAATAGCGATCAATGATATATAACAAACCACTCCACATTGCCAAAGTGATGAACATTAATAAAACACTCCATCCTAAATTGAGATTGAATCTGAAGGTGGTGTCTATATTTAAAATAAGCATAAAGAGAATTCGAGGTATAGCTTCAAGTAATTGAAACCAGTATACCGTCAATGCAAAAATCCCAAATCTTCTGATATATTTGGTACCCTTTAACCATCTTTTTTGATTAATACGGGGATTAAATTCGAAGTAAATTAGGAATATAATAACAATTATTGCCTGAGTTCCCACAGAAAAGAACGAATACCAGCGTGGAAATACATTAAAAAACGGATCTATATTTTCGATCCCAATAATAAATAATACTTCGTATCCTGAAATAAATACCATCAAAATACATGGAATATACAACATTCTGAGACGTTTCCGAGTCGGATCGGGACTTTTTAAAATAATCGCAATTGCCACTCCCATAAAATATACACCAAACATAGGAAATAAAGGAGATTGCCTACCCACCAAAGCATTTAGAAAAACTCGCACGATTTTTTCCCAAATGCCCTTATCAAATCCATATCCAAAAACCTCAAAATTTGAACTTAATGCTAAATCTAATCCTGCAAGTTGAGTAATTGATATACGAAGATATGGATTTACAAAAAATATTATAGAACTAATCGCAATTGCGATTATTGAATTTAGTATCCAACGTTTTGACCAATCTCCATAAGTTACAAGATAAAATACTATTCCTGCAAAAATAGTAATCCATCCCAAGATTTCAATAGTATCTACAAAATAAAACATTGTCCAAAGATCCCAATTCCATCCATTGAATCGAGTCCACTCATCAATTATACCCCAAAAATAGAAAAACGTGATGTAAAGTTTTCCAAGGATAATCATAATTAGTCCTGAGAGAATTTGTTCTCCTAAAATTACGCTGCGGCTCTTATTTCTCTCTAATTTTGCGAATAGGGAATAAAAACTTACAACACCCGACACCAAAATGAAAAAACCTCTCCAGTGTGTGAAATTAAGAAAAATCGCACCTAAAATTAATTGAATGATGCTAAAAGAGGAAATATCAGTTGGAATTGTAAAATCAACATTTAATAATACTACATGAGATGTGGTCATACCTAAAACTAATATACCGCGAATAAAATCGAGAGAGGTAAGTCGTTTCATTCCAACATGATATACTCATAATTGTAACTTAATTGTTATGTTTTAAGAAATCCTCGAATAGAAAAAAGTAAAAATTGAAGTTTTTAGTAATATTCTGTATTATAGAGAATAATATAGGCTGATTTAAACGTAGAACCGAACACCCATGCGTAGTCGTCGTTACTTTTGAATTTTGTATTGAAATAGAAGAAAATATCCGTAGTACCTGCCTCAAATGGACCTGGTGGGTACTCAGTTTCTGGTGGTTCTGGATAAAACCAACCAGGTTCATACACTACTCCACTTCCAAAAGCAATTAATTTCAAGGATTTTATTTGGATACCCAATTCATCCGGGAAAAACAGAAATGCCCATAAATTTGGTAGTTCACATCCTTGTGTTCGAGTTCCTTCTGGAATATCAAAATCTATCGGCCATATAGGTGTTGGTACAATAGTTCCGGTAAATCCATCATATTCTGGAGCTAATGTAAACTTGAATTCAAAGAAATAATCTACATACCCGGATGCTACAAACTGTCCGTTATCTCCAAAATATTCCATAGTCCAGATTGGATCTCCATTTTCATCATGTTTTGTATCCATTACTTCCATATAGAGATCTTTGACATATAGTTTGACAGTGATTTCCAGTGTTCCATCTCTAAGCAATTTTTCCTTTACATGCCCATCGAATTCATAGAAATATTCCGTGAGTGGTTCAAATGTATCCCAATTGAATAACCAGAAATGGTCCATTAAAGAGTCTATCCACATCCAGTATTGGTCGTTTGCGTAGCCTTGGTACCATTCGGGACCGATCCCCCAAGGATTGACATCTGTCCAATCTGTAATTGGTCTGAACGTTACTTTGTGCTTCTTTCCTCCCCATGCTAAACCGACGGGAATAAAACTCATCCCAAAAATTGTAGTAAGAAGTAAAGTAACAACTAAAAATTTTGTTGGTTTTTTCATATATTTCACCTAATTTATCCCGATTTTTCGATACGGAATCAAAAAACCACCTTTAAAGAAGGACCACAGATTTATAAATTGATCGAAAAATTGTCGTATATTGACAAAAGTATATAATAAGTTGATCAAAAAGTTTGTTTTTTTGTAAAATTGCGACGAGACAACTCAATAGATTATAAAAAATGTGATAGAATTATTTCATTTTTCTATGTTTTACCTCAACAAATATTGTAATTTAGGATGCTGATACTAGAATCACTGCTAATATGAATAATAAAGGAAATGCAAGAATGGTACGAAATGGATTATCATTCACATAATTAAAATTAGAGAATACCGAAATGAAACTTTCATTTAGAAGAAATAAAAAAAAAATGTAAATTTGGTTTAATAATATACAGTATTCAACAATGTCATGTAGTTCATCTTAAATCCGAATGGTCCATG
>JAEOUK010000197.1 GCA_016839385.1 Promethearchaeota archaeon | reverse complement strand
TGGTCTTATTCGCCTCTGGCGCGTTCTACTTCCGGCGCATGGAGCGGATCTTTGCGGATGTGGCATGATGGATGATGTCGTGATCAAAGTTGAGCACCTTTCTAAGCGCTACCGCATCGGCAAACGGGAGCAGATGCACGATACCTTCGTCGGGGCAGCCTTGAGCAGCCTGCGCAAACCGATCCAAAACCTGCGCAGCCTGCAGCGGTTGACGCAGTTCGATCCTGCTGAGGATGAAGAGGACGTGATCTGGGCGTTGAAGGATGTCTCCTTCGAGGTGAAGCGCGGTGAAATCTTGGGGATTATCGGGCGCAACGGGGCTGGGAAAAGCACCCTGCTGAAGATCCTGTCCCGGATCACCCATCCCACTGAGGGCAGGGTGGAGATCAAGGGCAGGGTATCGAGCCTGTTAGAGGTGGGAACCGGCTTTCACCGCGAGCTGACCGGCAGGGAGAATATCTACCTCAACGGCGCCATCCTGGGGATGACCAAGGGGGAGATCGACCAGAAGTTCGATGAGATCGTGGATTTCTCGGGGGTGGAGAAATTCATCGATACCTCAGTGAAGCATTACTCCTCCGGGATGTACGTGAGACTGGCATTTGCGGTGGCGGCACATTTGGAGCCGGAGATCTTACTGGTGGATGAGGTGCTGGCGGTGGGGGATGCGGAGTTCCAGAAGAAGTGTTTGGGGAAGATGGGGGAGGTGGCGAAAGGGGGGAGGACGGTGTTGTTTGTTAGTCATAATATGGGGGCGGTATCAAAAATATGCAAATATGGGATTTACTTAATGGACGGAGAAATAATGAAAATCAGTCGTATTGATGAGGTTATTATCGATTTCTCAAGCGAAGTACCCAAAAACGCAAATATTCCCATTAACCTTAGGAAAGAAAGAAGGGGAAATGGAAAAATTCGATTTGTTGATATTTATTACATGGATAATGATAATAATTCTTCTGTAATTTCAACAGGAAATACAATTGTTTTTACATTACCATTTGAGAGTGAAGATATTGAGCATCGAGAAGTAGAAGTTCATTTGGATTTATACAATTCAATAGATCAATGTGTTTTAAAATTACGAACGCGTCCAGTATTTGGGGCTTTCAATGTAGTACCAGGAAAAGGGATTTTTTCTTGCATTGTGCCAAAATTCCCATTAGTTCCCGGAAACTATTATGCTGATATTTCTTGCTTTATTAAGGAGATATTGGCTGATAACATTAATAAAGCATTGATTTTTGAAGTTTTTCCTGGAGATTTTTTTGGAACAGGTAATTTACCCGAAAGCCGATTTGGGTTATGTTTGGCACCATATTCTTGGAGAGTTCAAAAGAGGGGATGAACAATATTAAGAAAACTGTTTGTGTTCTTGGAATGCATCGCAGTGGAACTTCACTTATAGCAAAGATATTAAATCAACTGGGTGTCGATTTTGGTGCAACCGATCAGTTTTTACCTGCGGGGTTGATTGATAATCCCTATGGTTTTTATGAGAATAAAAATATCGTAGAGTTACAAGATAATATTTTAAACCTATTTAATAGGAATTGTTATAGTTGTAGTCCATTACCAAATGATTGGTGGAAAAATAAAATAATAAAACCTCATATAGAGGAGTTAAAAAGATTAATTAGAAAAGAATTCAACCACTCTGAATTTTGGGGTTGGAAGGATCCAAGGACTTGTTTATTGTTGCCAATGTGGCAAGAAGAAATCCTACATCGTCATAATAGTATTCATTATCTCATTTCATTTAGAAACCCACTTGATGTTGCTAAGTCTTTGAATTTTAGAAATGACATTTCTATTTCAGGAGGAATGAGGTTGTGGTATTACTATATGATAAATGTACTAAAACACACAACTAATTTGAATAGGATTTTTATCTCTTATGAAAATCTTGTAAAACATACCGATGAAAACATAAAAAGGATTATTGATTGGTTAGGATTTTCAAAAGATCATGCAACGAATCGAATCATTGGTAAATCAGTAATTAATGATTTATGGAGGAATAGATCAACTTTCGATGAATTAACAAAGGAAGCTGGTTTTCTTGTATCGAATTTATATAGTAATCTACTTAAATCAGAATTCGACAATAGATCGATTAAATTATCAAACTTATACGAATTATCGACCTATGATGCATTTTCTGGACTTATGGATAGTTCAATCTTGGATAAATATGAACAAAGAATATTTCCAATTCATAAATGTTATCTCCTGGTTAAAAACAAAGATAATTCAGGTCAAGATATTTATAAATTCGAGTACAGATTATTTGAGGGCGATGAGAATCAAATTAATTATAAATTAGAATTGAATAATCCCAGGAATGTGAGGCTTTATTGGAAACCAAGTGATTATATTCCGATTAAAGTTCGAATCGAAAGTGTGAGAATTAATAAGAAATTAGTTGAATTTAATTGCGAAAACCAAAATCTAGAGATCGAGGGTTTTAACGTGTTCCTAAATGTAGAACCGATTTATAGATTATTTTATGAATCATCCAAAATTTATTCGATTGAGATAAGAACGACGATGTATATTCCTAATGAAGAAGAAATAAAATATCTATCATTTCTTGAGAATATCCATAGTAGCATGGCTTATAGAATTTCTCGAAGATTTATAGATTTAAAGAAAAAAATAAAACATAGGCTTCATTCCTTAAAATATTGAATAAATTTGTTTAGAATTTAAATACCGGGTGCAAAATTTTAATTATCTCTCTTTTAATTAGTTATCAGAGAAGAGAAATAAGATGATGAATTTAAAATAATGAGGCAACGAAAAAACTATCTAGGTAAATTGATAAATTCCTTAATGAATAAAATGATATGGAAAATTCGACTATTTCTCTTCCCTCAATTTAGTTTGAGAGAGCATTGTGGTAAGAAGGTGTATGGTTTTTTGAAAAAAATTGTTATTCTTCTTAAGTATCCAAGATGTATTGATGAAATATCTTACCAAAAATGGGTGAATCAACATACACTTAGTTCCAATGAATTAGGATTTCAAAAAAAACAAGTAAAATACCTAAATTATCGACCATTAATTAGTATTATAACTCCTGTTTATAATCCACCTCTAAAAATACTTGTTGAAACAATAGACTCAGTGCTTAATCAAACGTATCCAAAATGGGAATTATGTATCGCAAATGGGAGTTCCAATATCAAAGAAATTTCAAGGATTTTGAATATATATTCTAAAAATGAACCAAGAATAAAAGTGAATTATTTAGAAAAGAATCATGGGATTTCAGGGAACTCAAATATTGCATTAGATCACGCGAAGGGAGAATTTTTTTTATTATTAGATCATGATGATCTTATTTCCCCTAATCTATTATTTGAAGTCGTTTCTTTATTAAATAAAAGACAGAATTTAGATTTGATTTATTTAGATGAAGATAAATTATCACCAGTGAAAAATCAAATAGAAGATCCTTGGTTTAAACCACACAGATGGTCGCCAGAACTTCTATTATCAGCAAATTATTTAATGCATTCGGTTTTTAGTCGGCGTATTTATAAAAAAGTTGGAGCATTTGATTCTCAGATGGATGGGGCACAAGATTGGGATTTAATGTTTAGAATTACAGAAAACACAACCAAAATTGCCCATATCCCCAAAGTTTTATATCATTGGAGAAAATTACCTGGATCTGCATCAGGTGATTTTTTTGCTAAGCCATATGTTTTCGAAGCACAAAAAAAAGCTTTAGAATCTCATCTCAGCAGAATCGGTTTGAATAATCCAAAAACAACTAAAAATACTTCACCAAGACATGTTAATTGGTCAATAAATGGTGATAAAGTTGCAATCATCATTAATGCTAGTAATAATTTTGAGAAAATAAACCAAAGTATAACAAATATCTATTCAAATACATCTTATAAAAATTATGAAGTTATAATAATCAGTGATTTAAATTCATGTGGAGATAATATATCTAGGTTTTCGGTTTCAGAAAAAGATCTAAAAGTACGAATAATTATGTGTGAAGAGCAGATTAATTTACCAAAAAAACTAAATATTGGAGCTAGATCCACAAAAGCAGAATGTTTGTTATTTTTTAATATAGACCTGGAACCAATTACTTGTGAATGGCTAAAAGAGTTGATTCGTTTTTCTCAATTAAATGAAGTTGGTGCAGTCGGGCCAAAAATAATTACAGAGAAAAGAAGAATCTATCAAGCTGGATTAATTATAAACAATACTGGTGTCATTAAGAATATCTTTAGAGGTTTCAATAAAGATGAAATTACACCATACGGTCAAATTAATTGGTATCGAAATTATAGTGCGATAAGTAGTGATTGCATGATGATTAGGAGAAATTTATTTAATTCAATTGGGGGTTTCAACGAAGAATGTGGGTCCCCATTTGTTGAAATTGAATGTTGTCAAAGATTGCTTCAAAATGGTTATAGAGTAGTTTATAATCCTTTTTCTCAATTACTTATTCGAGGGGAAAAAATAAAGTATCAAGAAAAATTTAAAAACCAATTTCTGAAGAATGATTCTGATTTTATTCCAATTCAAGACCCCTACTATAACCCAAACTTATCATATAGAACGAATATCCCTTTATTAGCTAAACTGGAAGAATATCATGATATTTAGTTTGTTATTTAATCCTGTATCTTCCAATAATTTTTTGAATAATCTAATATCTTAATATTCGAATACAATTAATTCTGAATATTATTAATAGAAGAAGTGAAACCATATTTTGTGAGTATTATTGTTTTAAATTGGAATGGGCAAAATCACTTAATGAATTGCATATCATCATTAGTG
>JAEOUK010000196.1 GCA_016839385.1 Promethearchaeota archaeon | reverse complement strand
GTTAACGGGAAGTTTGCATGGTAGAGAAAAATTAAAGGAATATAAAGTGTTCTCGCTGGTGGAAATCCCAGTTCATGAATAGAAAAATCAATGAATTATAAGCGTCGAACCTTTATTAAGCCCCTAATTTTATCTAATTCTACATTTTGCGTACTAAATATCTTTAGAATTTTAGGAATCGACGAATAATCTTTTTCCTCACTGAAAAAAACCATAACTGCATTTTCCATAAAATCCTTTACCAATACTAAATGAGAACTTGATTCGTACACTAGTAAAGATAAATCTATTGCGGTAGAAGATACTTCTCTCATTTTGAGAATCTCAGAAAATACTGAATGTATATTTGATTCCAAAGAACCTAATTCAAGTTTCATATATTTTAAAGGTTCTACTTCAAATTCTCCAAATGTTGAGGTGACTACAAGCCCATCGGGTAAATTAAACAATATTATATCATAGTTTAATTGAGATTTTAATCTCTCAAGATTGGATTGTATCTCATTCATTCTTTGAGTCTCCAATTGAGATTTTTGAATACGCGCGTCAAGAATTTCTATTAATCTATGCTGAGCAGAGCCGGTTTTTACCGACACAGGAGTGAATTCACATTTTTCTAAAATTTTCTTATCCAAACCTTTCGAAAGGAGCAAATACGCATCATCTTCTTTGGACTCCTCCAAATCTATTTTGTTTAACAAAATGTAAATTTTTAAAACATTTGGTGAGAACTCTAGAAGAGCTTCTAAAAAACTTTCAAAAATATCTTTTTCTCTAGATTCGACTACTGTAGAATCAACCATGAAAATTGGTATCTCTACTTCCGAGAATATCAATTCTTTTTGTTCGTTGAAATATTTTGAGAGGTATAAATCTTGACCTCCTGAATCCCAAATGTTAAGCTCTAAAAGCCCTCGAAAAATGAAATTTTCTCGAGAAACCCCCTTAGTAGGCTGTAAATCACTTACTTTTACGAATGCATACCCTAAACAAGCCGTTCTCATCAAACTTGTTTTTCCTGCGTTAGCTGGTCCAAAAAGTAGAGTTTTCATGTAGTCTAATCAACCCTTAGAATAATATATTGATTAAGAAACCTAAAAATTTAATCTGTGAATGTAAGCAAAATAGGATTCCATGAATCTTTTGTTCAACCTTTTTTATTCTATCCTCTCAACATCGTGGTAGATTATTTTTATATCTCAAGATATTGTGTTTAATTACTAAACTAAGGCACGATTATACGATGAAAATTGGTCATGTCGAAATTGAAGAAACATATGCTGAGGGATTCAAACTCTACGGTGCAAGAATACTAATTACCGCGGATACAGAAGAATTAGCAAAAACCGCAGCACTTAATGTAACTGGATATGCTACTTCTACAATTCATTGCGATTGTGAAGCAGGAATCGATCAATATTTAAAACCTGAAGAAACTCCTGATAATAGACCTGGAGTGACAGTAATGTTCTGTATTCAAGGAAAAGAGAGAGCTGATGCAGTATTACTTAGTCGAATTGGTCAATGTGTGTTAACTAGTGCAACAACTGCATGCTATGACTGGTTTCCGCAAGATATTGAAAGTGAAAAAACTTTTGATGTGAAAACTGGTTACAAATTAAAATTCTTTGGAGATGGATTTGAGCAAAAAGAAGATTTCCAATGGAACAGTACAATAATTCCCATGTGGAAAATTCCGATGATGGATGGATATTTTCGAATCCAATCTTCATTTAAAGTAACTAAAATAATTGCTGGAGGTAATTTCATGGTATTTTCAAATTCTCCTTATAGTCTTATTACAGCATGTCAAAATGCTGCTAAAAAAATGAATGAGATAGAGGGTATTGTATTACCATTTCCTGGAGGGTTTGTTCGAAGTCCAAGCAAAATTGGATCTAAATATAAATTTTTATCAGCATCTTTAAATCATAAATTGATTCCTGATTTAAGAGAGATAATTCCTGATTCAATTATTCCATCTGATGCGGTAAGAGGATATGAATTTGTGATTAATGGGTTTACAGTAGAAAGAATTCGGAAAGCGATGAAAGTGGGGATAGAAGAATTGTGCAAGTATAGCCATGTAGCAAAAATAACTGCAGG
>JAEOUK010000195.1 GCA_016839385.1 Promethearchaeota archaeon | reverse complement strand
TAGGCTCAATTAAACTTTCTGCAGGCTCATACAGTTTTTTAATGCTGGATTTTATATTTTGTGCAAAAATATTTTGAGTGAAGGTATCTTGAGATATATCATCAATTTTCTTTAGGCATGTGGGATTAGGACATATCTTAGGATATGGTCTACTCATGATGTAGCCACAAAAAGGGCACTTTCGAAACTCTTCATCTAGTGTGAACGACATTTCTCCCATCAATTTGGTTTATTTTATTAAATTATAGGGGTATATCCTAAAGAGTATTTGCTTCGAATATAATTATCATAAAAAAAGAGAGGGATATTATAATGAATCAAATGACTTGATATGAACCAATAATAAATAATCTGTATGATACATTTCGGAATGAGATGCATCCTTTATTTCTTCAACAGGTTCATAGGTAAACTCTTCACTATTTACTTTTAGAAATTGTCCTGAATACTTCTTGTCTTTATCAATATATGCTTGCACAGCAACATATTCTTGATTCAAAGCGTTTGATAACAAAATAGATATCGCAAAGACGATGTTTGGCTCCTTACCTTTTCCATCAATAACAAAAACATATCTTGATTTTCCGATGTCAAATAAAAATGATAGGAAATCATCATAAATACGAGTAACTTCAAATTTAGGAGCAATTTCGTATTTCTCATCAGTTTCAGCCATCTTTGATGTAAGTTTAACAATTCCAATTTTATCATCTTGTTTTGTTAGTAGTTTCTTTTGTTCGAATTTTTTAAGATATTTATCAAAGAACTCTTTATTTTTCTCAAGATCCAAAACCGATGCGTCTTTTACGGGAGGGGACTTTACATAAAAAATTAAACGTCCTTTTGTAAGTGCATACTCATACAAATAGGCCCCTTTATTGTCATATAGAAGTGTACGAATCGAATGACCCCCTTCCATCAATTTTTGAATCATGGATTCTGATTCATCAATTAAATTAAACAGTAAAAAAGTACGGAAGTCTTTTAATTCTACATAATTTTTCATTTCAGCTATTTTTTTTGTAAGATATTCATAATCTTGTTCTGTGATTGGCATTCTTTTCACCTTCAAAGGATATGCTGTAATATTCAATCTTCAAGGTAATTTAGTAGGATTTTATTCAAAAGAATAAAAAGTTGTGTTTTATTTTTAAATGCCGACAACGTGGAATGGGCAAACTATCTATAAGAAAAGATTGATTAAGGCAATATTTTCAAAGATTTATGAAGGAGTGGTTATTAAAGTGCTAAATTCCGTTCCATAAGTTTGAATTTCTTTCCATCACACTTAGGACATCCATTACCTTTCAAAAGTTCAATTGTAACAAATTCTTTATCAGGTCCTACTTCAATCTCGGTACCACAAGAAATGCACTGAAATTGACGTATATATGGATGTGTTTCTCCAGTATATATGGATGTTGAGTCTTGTTGAAGTGGGTTAATAATCTCTTTTGATTTACTCGTAGTTTTAAGATGAAACATCTGGGTTTCATTTCCAAGGACTTCAGCACCCTCATATCTATTAAATCCGGGTAGAATTTCGATGCATGCGAGCCCCAGTTGAGCGAGGATCATTTGAATTTCAAGTGTTTGATCTGGAGAACGGTGAGCAAATGATAGAAAAAGATCTTTATTTACTTCAGATCGCAATAATGATACAGCTCTTGAAAGAAAGAGGGATAGTCCGTTTAAAGAGTATGGAGGATCTGTGATTATCGTATCAAAATTGTTAATAAGGCTTTCAGGAATACGATCTCTGAGATCGTAATGAATACATTTAATTTCTATCTCAAATTCTGAGTATATTTTCTTAATTTCATCTAAAATGCGTTGATCTATATCGATTACTGTAATAGATTTTGGGATTAATGTTACTTTTTCTGAGGGAAAGTAGATTTTTGATAACAATCCAACACTAACGGATGTGAAATCATCATCTCCAACAAATAAAACATCCTTACCTTCTAAAGCACCTGTATCATAGAAATATCCTGCTCTTTGAATCGCAGTTTCTACAGTATTTTTTGATTGATCATAGGTAGTATCAACTGATGGACGGTTTAAAAAAATTGGATTTAAAATTTCGAACATATCATCATAACGAGGTGAAATATAGATAGATCGACTTTTACAGGTCGGACATTTCTGATTACCATATCCATAAAATCCAAAGTATTCTTCAACATACTTCATTCCGTGTTCCCAGAACTGAATTCCATTTTTTGAGCGATTTAAGATTTTTCTCTCGCTTAAAATATTCACAATTTTAGACACAACTGGAACAGGAATATGTGTCAAACGTGAAAGATTCTTAACAGAAATCGTTGCATTTCTGTAAATATGAAGTAAGATAAAGCGAATTCCTTCCATTCCTTCTTCTAAATCTACCTTATTTAGAAGCTCTTCAAAAAAATCAGACATAGATAATCAAGTTAATTAAAAAAGAGGTTTATTAGTTTTTGGCTTGAGTACCTCTATAGATTTTTAGACGGCTTGATATGCTAACAACTTCAATGAGTCCCTCGTTAGCCATTTCTTCTAAAAGTTTTTTAATTGCAGAAATCCGAATATCATTTTTTTGCGCAAGCTCATTTGCTGTAAATCCTTTACTTTTTGGCAATGATTCACGAATTTTTTGCTCAATAGATGGAGGAACGAATGGATCTCGAATTTTAGTTTCAATATTTCCGACTTTTCCGTACTTTTTATCGATCTTTTTTATTCGGCTTATTACGTTGATTTTATCAATATCGGTTTCTGATGTGTATTTTTCACTCATTTTGATTACTCCATTAATTCGATTTCGACAATTACGGTCTCAGGGATCTTTATTTTCATGATAAGAAGCATGGAACGGTCTTGTGCGAGTACATCGATTATTCGTTTATGAATTTTTAGAGTATAATGCTCCCATGTATTCGTACCTTCT
>JAEOUK010000194.1 GCA_016839385.1 Promethearchaeota archaeon | reverse complement strand
GCGAACTGTTCCCGCCCACCGCGCAGACAAGAGAAGAGACTTCAAGATCAATGAAATTGCTGCTTGAATTCCATCCATAGTGGTCCCATCTATGAGAATTTAACGAAATGAGACTCTATGATATAACGATAATGTCGTCAAGCGTTTAGTGGTACCATTAATTGATTGCTTTATGGGCGTTCGATCCAGGAAGTACGTATTGTTTAATTAATAACTATAAAATTGACAATCTTTATTTATATTGCTTTAATTCCAGCTAACTTTATAAACTTATTTAAAAAGGAGAATTATGAAATATCTAAAAAAATCTCAGAATTATTGGATGTGGTTCCGTATCATTTTGTTGGCGCTTTTCGTTTGGATACAGAGTGAAGAATCTGCTGTAAGTGGGCCTTCTGAGCCCTTTGGAGAGGATCTAAATATTTATTCAACCATTCAAGCAGGTGAGAATCTGGTCACAATCAGTTCAAAGGATGGTCATAGTAATGTTTTAGGTTCGTTTGATTTGGAGGAAGGGCCTTTTATGCCAGAGATCGCTTTCGATGTTGATGGAGTGCTTTATGGTTTAATGAATTGGTTATCACCAACAGATGCACCTGCTCCGAAGTCTCAATTGGCAACCATCGATTACAAAACAGGTAAAGCAACGCCTGTTGGGATTGTTAATAATATCAATGTGGGTGGTATGGAAATTGATGCGGAAGGTAAGATTTTTACATGTGGTTTTCATAACCCAGAATTTATGACAGATCCCCCTTTAGGTTTCTTTGGAGATACAAATTTATATAATGTTGATAAGGAAACAGGAGAGTTAACACTGATCGGTGATACAGAAATTGACTTGATTATGGATCTTGCTTTCGATTCTCGTGGTATATTGTGGGCAACAACCGACAATATTCTATATACGATTGATCCTCATACCGGAAAATCGAATGAAATAACAGCGATAACAGGCATCCCTGCTGAAACAGAAGTTATGGGTATTATGTTTGATGAAAACGATACTCTTTATGCAACACTTTTTATTCCTGATTCGTCGCTTTATATAATCAACACTCAAACAGGGATTGCATCTCTGGTTGGTCCGATTGGATTAGATTTACCACATAGTGGGGATATTTTTATTGAAACTTCAAGCGTTTCTTTCTGGGAACAATACTAATAATACTCATAACAAAACGCCAGTAGAATTAATGAACTTAGTGCGGGACTCTCGCTCAAAAGAATCCCCATTGTGGGGAGTGAGTTACATTACAAATGGCCTTATTAGGGTGCTGAGCGTATTTCTGTGAAATCGTACGCTAAGGAGTTGAATGACATTTTATAATTCACAGATCATAATTAACTTGTATCAAAAATGATCAGACTGAATTCATTACAAAAATTCCAAAATATTGTCCAGAGGGATAAGACCGATTTCACGTGTATTTATATATCAATGGACTAGATTTTATTTTTGCTTAACATTCGTCACTGCACAAATACGCTCAGTACCCTAGATAGAGTTTGAATATGACTAATCACAAGGTAAAATCTAACCAACCACTTTCAGTAGAAAAGGCTTGCACTAAAAGATTAACAAAAACTGACATCATACGCTGGTTGTACGCGGGAGCGACTGTCCTACTTTTGCTAGTTATGTTCCTGGGCTTCCAGGAATTCTATTTGCATGGTAAATCTTCGGGAGGTCGACCCTTAACAAAACCTATACGTACTTTGGTTATCTCCCACGGCGTCACAATGACACTATGGGTGATCTTGCTCGTAGTGCAGTCATTCCTTGTTACATTTCGAAATGTACGAATACACAAGATCCTTGGAAAAATTGGTGCAGTTTTAGCCGCTTTAATTTTTGTGTTAGGATTCAGAGTGGCTATAGGATCGGTGCAAAATGCCCCCTCTGATTTAATGGTGTGGGATTTACCTGTTAAACTATTTATGGCACTACCGATTATCAATATCATGCTGTTTGCAATTTTTGTATCTGTAGGTTTATGGTGCCGCAAAAACCCTGAGATTCATCGCCCTATGATTTTAGTAGCAACCTTAGTTGCAATTCTTGCGGCGGCAGATCGTTACATCCCTCTCGTGTCATTGTATCGCCATAATATTTTCGGAGCCATTTTTGGTCCGTATTTTTTTGTTGTGATCTTCGGTCTTTTATTTTTATTCATCCACTATGCACTTACGCGATCCTTTGATCGTTACTTTGCTTTATGCTGGACTTTTCTTTCATTGGCTGGCGTGTGTGTCATGAGATTTGCATCTACCTCTGTATGGGACAGTATTGCAACCTTCTTTCTCCAGCGATAATTATTTTCCCCGAATTGGTTTAGGGGATGAAAATGGAAATGTTCATCACTTATTTTTCTTTACCGGGAACATACTTTTCCGAACAGTTAATTAAATATCAGAAGAATTTTATGATGATTTTTCTTTACGAATTTAGGCTAAATTCAAAGAAAAAAAACGGACAATCTCTCCATCAAATCAACAGGATAAATATTAAATCCCCGGATTACATACTTGCAGTAGGTGTTTGGAGGTGTATGGTTGTATTTGTTCGAAAATTCTTTTATTTATAAGAAAGAAGCACGATCATGACAAAAATACAATTATAGTCTCTAAGCCTAACGGCATGGACTTACTCTTACGTAATCCAAAAAAGGAAATTGTCGAACAAAGATGTAGAAAAATTAAAGTCTTCGATAGAATTTTAATTCCAATGATGCTCACTGCTCTCGGTATGTTCACTTGCAAAATAATTATAACCAGGAGAAGTAAAATGAGGATATTGATTCAGAAACTGTACATAAAAACCGTTTTGTCATTCAGTTCCACATTAACATTGATTTTGATTGCGTGTTTTATAATTTCTTTTAGTTGGAAAGTCGCAATCGCTCAAACCGGTGAGTGGATACAACTAGAACAAACCAATCCATTTCCTGAAGGCCGGTGGCATTATGGTATGGTCTACGTCCCTACCATAAACTCAGTATTGCTTTTTGGAGGAAACGACGAGAGAGATAAGATCGAATCGACAGGGAATGATTTTTTTGTGGATACGTGGGAATGGGATGGTGCGCGTTGGAACGAATTATTGGGCTCTGGACCTCCCCAAGGATTTTCTCCTGAGTTAGTCTTCGATAGCAAACATAATCAGGTTGTTCTCTATGGAGGAGAAGGCCCAGATATAGGAGGCATTAAAGATGATACATGGATATGGGATCCGGAAATAAAACAGTGGAATTTTATAGATGTACCAGGACCTCCTCGCCGTGTATACCACATGATGGCGTATGATTCTGCACGAGGGCAAGTCATTTTACATGGTGGATATGACTTTAAACAGGAATT
>JAEOUK010000041.1 GCA_016839385.1 Promethearchaeota archaeon | reverse complement strand
AGTGACGAGGGATGCGTGGAAGTTGTGTTTGATATTAAACTGAAAAAAATTGTTGAAAGTAATCAATATATCCTTGGTGCATATCTAGTTACATTGGAAGGACAAATTATCACTTCTACAACCTCTTCGAATTTGTATTCCCAGAGAGTTGCCGCAATAGGAGCTACTTTAAAATCCATAGGAAAAACTTTTTGCACTGCTCATCAAAAAGGAGAATTCGAGCATGCTGCATTTATGAATCAGAAAGGATTCCTCTTTGTTATTCCAGCTCGAGAAAATTTTCTAATTGTGGTTGAAACAACTCCGGATTTTGATGTTGAGATTAATTTGGAAACCATTTTTCAATTTTTATGAATAACTTTTTGTTCCTAATATTAATGCTTAAAGAATTTTATTGGTAACCGACCTTCCAGCAATCTATTAATGCTGTGATTCTATCCAAAAATCCTACTATTCATAGGATTTAATTAAGGGAAAGAAGAATCAATAGGGTATGTCAGTAGATGATTTTGGAAGAGAGTATTTATTACTAGCTTTGCGCATCGGTAAACTTATTGATGGATATATCGATTCTTATTATGGACCAGAGGATTTAAAAAATTCAGTAAATGCAGAAGAAAAATCGTCACCAAAAGAACTTGTGATTAAATGCTCCAAATTACAAGAGATGCTTGCAGTTCAAGAGTTTGATTCCAAAAGAACAAATTTTATTAGAAGAATGTTAAAATCTATGGAAACAACTCTTCGGGTTTTATCTGGGGAAAAGATAGAATATTTAGAGATTGTAAAGCAATTATTTGATATATCTCCCATACTTTTCGATGACAACTATCTATATAGGGTTGTTGAGGAATGTAAAGAAATTTTTCAAATAACCAAACCATTAAAAGATACGTTTGAAGAATTTCAGAAACAGAGAGCTATTGCTCCAGAAAAAATAGAACCTTATTTTTTGCATGCGTTTAAATTAGTAAAAACTCGTACAAAAGAAGTTTTTCCCAATTTATTACCAAGCAATGAAGAATTAAGTGTTGAAATTGTTAAAGAAAAACCTTGGGCTGCATATAATTGGTATTTAGGAAATTCTAAATCTCGAATCGACATTAATACCGATCAACCTTTAAATTACTTAAGCATATTGAAGATTGCTTCGCATGAAGGATATCCAGGTCATCACACAGAACATAGTATAAAAGAGTCAATTCTATATCGTCAACAAGGTCGATTTGAGCATGCTATTTTAATAGTCCAAAGTCCAGAATCAGTCATCTCGGAAGGACTTGCTAACGTAGGATTAGACCTGTTATTCACTCCTAAAGAGCAAATTGAAATTTCAATACGAGAATACTGCCCAGATACAACAAAAGAACGGTCAATAGAGGATTTGTTAAAAATTAATGAAGTTTTAGGGAAATTTTCCTTGGAATTACTTAATAATGCTGCAATTCATCTACACCAGGATAATTGGTCCGATGAGGAATTATTGGATTACGCAATAAGTTTTGAAATTTTTTCAAAAGAGGACGTTATTATGCAATCTAAGTTTCTCAAAGATCCATTGTGGTCCACTTATGTGTTCAATTACTTATCCGGTGAAAATCTCATTAGAAGAAAGTTTGGGAAACTTCCATCTACGGAACATTTCAAGAAATTATTGACCCAACCAATATTGCCATCAGATTTAGAGTTGGAAAACCGGATCTAAAGCTTGTATAGAAATTAATTTAAAATTGAAAGAATCGAGAATTTACTAAAATTAATTAAGTATACAGTTATGCATGTATACATTCTTTTTACATATCACTTGTTCTGTATAGTATATATGGTAAAAACAATCCGAATTTCGGAAAAATTATATGAAGAATTTCTCTCCAATGTAGCAAAAGGTGAATCCTATTCTGAATGGATTTTAAAGCGATTAGGCATGCTTGAAGATATTACAAAAATCTTACAATGGAAGGAGGGTTACCCACTAAAGAAATGGGTTGAAAACCTAATCCAAAAATTAGTTGCACATGAAAAAAATGCTGTATGTTGGATTATTAATAAGATATATCGATTCCCTGCTTCTGAGGGAAATGAGGATGGTGTTAATCCTCATGAAGAAAATACCTTATCAATTATTTCAGAAATCCCTGAGCTTGAGTGGGATTCTGATTATCAGATTCCTATCGGAATTATAGAACTCAAATCACCCTCAAAAGATTATAAATTATTTTACTGGGGTGGATTTGCATGTATTGCTGCTGCTAAAACCTATATTGAAAATCTATCAAGAATAATAAAACCTAAACCTGGTGGAACGAATTTAGAGTATTCTATATACACAAGTTATCCAAAGTATTCCAAATTCGATAAGTTCGTATTTGTTGATAAATTCTTACGACAAACCAAGCCTAAAATTGAAATAAATCATATTGTTAATTATTCAAAAAAACAACAAAAAGTCAAGGAAATTATTAAGGATTTAGAACAAAAGGCAAGTTCATTGGGTTTTGGTTTATTACCTAATCCAGAATTTAATTCTAGTATCTATGAATATTGTTTTAAGCAATTTGAAAAAGATTCCGATTTCATATTCACAACGGAGCAATTTAACATAGATCTATCCTAATTCTCAGTGTTGGATTCTCTCTACATCTTTAGAACTCTCTTGAATGATGTTCTTAGTGTCATCCTCTTTGATCAATCCTTCTACTAAAGAGATTAATCTTTCTGAAAAAAATGCTTTCAAATTTTCCATTTGATTTATAATAATTAGAGATTGATCTTGTACAATTTTTTTTGTTAAATTTTGGGAATACTTGTGAAATAAATCGTCAATTAAGGATTCTATGGTTTTTCCAGATGATGAGCTAATAAAATTATTAACAGCCGTACGGATTAAATCGGATCGCCTCAGTTCCTGGTTTTTACAAAATGTATCCCATTTTTCCAAGGTTTTATTATTTATTCGAAGAGTAATTAAAGTTTTATTTTCCGTCATTTGAATTATTATATACAAGATATATACATAAGAATATTGAATATTTTAAATGGAAGATAATCAAGTTTTTGCAGAGTAGAATGAGATGAATTAACTCAATTTAGAGATAAAATTTCTTGTTTTTTCTTATTTCATTTTATCAGATTCATTTGTAGCATTAAAATCAAAATAATTCGGGGAATCATGTGGGATAATTGTATATAGATTAAATATACCAATCGTATCGTTTAATTACGATCCACTATTGTTTGACTTAGACGTATTTATATATAAAAAGGTAAGATCAAAACATGTCACAACTCGGTGGAGTGCCTGTTATCATTCTAAAAGAAGGCACGGAGTCAACTAAGGGTAAAGGAGCTCGAAGCAAAAACATTCAGGCGATTCAAGCTGTCTCAGAAGCTGTGAAAACAACTCTGGGACCACGAGGTATGGATAAAATGCTTGTGGATAGTCTTGGAGATGTTACAATCACCAACGACGGAGCAACAATCTTGGATAAACTTGATGTGGAACATCCTGGAGCGAAAATGGCAGTAGAAATTGCCAAAAATCAAGACGACCAAGTCGGAGACGGTACAACTAGTGCAGTAATTGTTGCTGCTCACCTTCTGACAGTTGCAGAAGAATTATTGGAGCAAGGCGTACATCCTAACACAGTTGCAAATGGATTCCGTAAAGCTATGCGGAAAGCACTTGAAATTGTCGATGAAATTGCAAAGGACACAAATAATGATCCTGATATCTTAAAGAAAGTTGCCACAACAACTATGAATTCAAAGGGTATCGCTGGAAAGAGAGAATTTTTTGCGGATATTGCAGTAGAAGTTATGACCAAAGTATATGAGGAAGGACAAACTTCATATGAGAGTGTCAAGAACGTTGTAGTTCTCAAGAAGAAAGGTAAATCCCTACAAGAGACAGAAATCATTTCTGGTATTGTCTTGGAAAAGGAACCTGTTCATCCTCTTATGCCAAAATCATTATCAGGTGGATTAAAGATTGCAACAGTTGCTCATGCATTCGAAATTAAAAAGACTGAATTTAGTTCAGAATTGCGAATTACTGATGCAAGTCAAATGCAAGCATTCCTTGACCGCGAAGAAGAAACCATGAAAAAATTCGCGAAAAAGCTCAAAGAATTAGGTGTACAAGTAGTAATTAATCAAAAGGGTATAGAAGACACAGCAGCTCATTACTTAAACAAAGAAGGTATTTTTGCTGTAAAATCTGTAACGAAATCTGATTTAGAAAAACTTGCACGAGCAACCGGCGCAACCGTAGTAGAAGATATCTACACAATGGATGCCAAGGATCTAGGTTTTGCTGAAAGTTTAGAATGTAAAACTGT
>JAEOUK010000193.1 GCA_016839385.1 Promethearchaeota archaeon | reverse complement strand
GCCAATGACATATCGCATGTCATCTAAGATTTTCATAAATTCGGGCATTGAAGTTCCTCAAGCTAGATTTCATTACCTAACGTATTAGTCTTTTCTTTAAAACTTATGAATGAATTATCGAATTATCAAATCATAATTTATTCGAGTATCTTCTTATATGGAATTGGTGTAACTATTCTTCAACCAAATACACCCGATGGAGAAGGAAAACGCAGTAAAAATTGCTATAAAAGAACTAAAAAAAGCTAAAAACCTTGAAAAATTATATAAAACGATTTTTTGTCAATTAGATAGTCAAAATCGCAGCAATTACTGCTTTGCAGATTTTTGAAATTGTTTCATAATTCAGATATTGAGATTCATCGGATTTTGTATGATATCCATCCCATCGCAAACCAGCAGTATCTGTGAGAAATAAAGCAGGAATATTTTGCCTCCAAAATGGAGCATGATCAGCTCGTAGCATATCAGGGAGTAGTTTCGCAATTTTTGGATAAGTTAATGGTAGTCTTAATCCAACAAAGGGTAAATCAATTAAATTGTTTTTAGCGATTTTTAGAAATGCTCTAAAAAGATCTTTTGAGTTTTTATCTGCTCCGATTAAGGTAAAATTAGCAACTTTGTTTCTATAATTGGTTTTATGCAATCGCAACAATAATCGAGGAACGGGTGGAAATGATTGAGTGAATCTACTTTGCTTAATAATACCAACAGTATCGATATTAATTGCTCCTTTTATGGCAATTCCTCGTTTTATTGCATTCTCAACCCAATAGTTACTTCCAATCAAAGCTAATTTTCCAAAGGCAGTTTCATTCGTGAATGGTTCATATACCCCATATACTTCATTATAATACCTTCGTTCCTCAATATCAAGCTTTTCTTTAAATTTCTTAATGAATTCTTGAACACCATTAGCAAGCGTACTGCCTTTACTTCGAGATTTCACCATCATATGAACCATAGTATGGTGTTGTTCTACGTATTTCACTTTAGTAAAATGCATATTCTCATCTTTCACATGATATTTTATTGCTGTTTCTCGTAGAATTTTTGCCACTCCTGGATGAATTTCCTCTAAAGTAAAGAAATTGATAATTATATGAGGAGTATTTTGTGCTTGCGAGAGTAAACGAGCGATTTCCAAACATATCGCAACACCTGATAAATTATCATTAGCCCCAGGACAATTTTCAACAGTATCGTAGTGAGAACTTACAATTAAAGCTGGTTGTGACTCATCCCCAATATGCGCTTCAATATTTTTGAAAGTTTCTCTCAATTCATCTATTATAAATTCATGAGTAATTACTTTCGCTCCATAACTTTCAAGTTCCTCTGTAATATAACCAGCAGCTTCATTTAATTCATCCATATTATCCAATGGAAACCGTGGACCTTCCATTTTTATAATATGTTGATAAATTCGTTCTTTATCGACATCGTTAAGAATATATTGAAATTCCTCTATCATATTCACACCTTTAACTCTCTAATATACAAATCATTTATCCTCAATATCAATGACATATTTTCTTACAGAAATTCCCACGTAAAACATCCATGCAATCAGACCAATATGCAATACATCATTATCGGAGAACCAGATGCCTTGTTCCCACATGATCTCTGTTAATCCAAAAATTGCTGCTACATAATAAGCTACCATTACCAATGCCATACCCATCCATGCAAACATGAGTAACAATTCCATTCGAGATTTAGTTTTTACATATCGCAGGATATTATTGATGAAAAACATCAACATGCTTGGGATGACAAACAAGACCATCAATTCAAAGGAAATAAGAAATCGCAGTGGAAGAATTGTTCCTATTAACAGAATCGTGCTATATACAATAGAATTAATTGGAGCAAACCAGAGCTGGAATTTTCTCCACTTTCCTACGGAAGAGGAATATACTTGACTCATCATCATTGCATTTACACTATATACGGTCAGCAGTAGATAAAAGATTTCAAATAAGCTGGTCCACAAACACAAGGGATTCCCTTCACATTTTAATTCATATCCAAATGCTTGATAGCTGGTTCCCGCAAGGAGGGTGCCGATTCCCCACAGAATTAAAGCAATTCCCCACCAGGTTCGTGTTTTCTGTGATTCTCGCTTTACTAAGAGATAAATTCCTATTCCAATTGTGATCACACCTAACAGGTACACAATAAATGAAGATAAAGGTTGGATAAAAGTAAATGACCATCCAAAAAGTGTGACTGGATTGCATGGTTCACCCTCGCACCACATCTCGGGACTGATAAATGGATCATACAGTAATGAATCGACATTATTGAAGAGTATTATGAAGATAAAAATGGCACTGACAAATAAAAAACCAAAAAGAAAGTAAAGAATTTTAAAAGTATTTTTTTTTGTTGAGCTCATAAGCATTTGTTAACATTGAGATTCTTAATTATTTCCTTGCAGAATGAACTTTTAGAAGTTATTATAAATCCATCGGTATATCGAAAAATATGGTTGAAATTCATGGTTACTGTGATAACGAATTTTTATCTGTAAGAGATGCTTTTGCTAAAAATTTCGAAGAAGATTTGGAAGTTGGTGCGTCTTTAGCAATTACACTTAAAGGGAAATTTGTTGTTGATTTATGGGGAGGATATATGGATGCAGAGAAAACTAGACCATGGGAGGAAAATACTATAGTAAACGTATATTCGACTACTAAGGTTATGGGTGCTTTGTGTGTTCATATTTTAGTAGATCGTGGACTGATAGATTTGGATGCGCCAATATCGAAATATTGGCCAGAATTTGCTCAAGCTGGAAAGAAAGATTTGCCAGTTAGATATATCCTCAGTCATACTACAGGCATTCCCGGATTTGACAAAAAGATAAATGTGCAAGATCTTTTTAATTGGGAAAAAATGACTACTATGATTGCTTCTCAAAAACCATGGTGGAAACCTGGAACCCGGAGTGGATATCAGAGTGTTTCTTTCAGTTTTTTAGTTGGAGAGCTAGTTAGACGTGTTTTAATGCAATCTGGAAATTCAAGCAAAACACTTGGAGAATTCTTTATGAAAGAAGTAGCTGAACCGCTTGATATTGATTTTCATATTGGTTTATCCGCTAAACATGATCTCCGTGTAGCAGAACTTATTGATCTTCATGGAACAGTTCCAAAATGGTTTTTTTATTTCATGAAAATTTTCATGCCAAGAAAGGCTAAAGTCTATTTCAATCCATTACCTTCCGAGATAACGAAATACTCTCAGACTCGAGAATGGAGAGCTGCTGAGCTTCCTTCTTCCAATGGACATGGAAATGCACGATCAATAGCGAAAGTAGGCGCAATTCTAGCTTGTGGTGGTAAATTCGAAGGAAAAAATCTTTTAACAAAAAAAACGGTAGAAAATAGTTTGGTTGAACAGATTTACAACAAGGATATGATGAGTATAGGAAATGAAATGGCACGATGGGGATTAGGATGGGTTTTAGAATTCCCAGATGAAGAGAGACAAACAGAACTTGCAATTGGATCCCGTACTTTTCATTGGGGAGGATGGGGAGGATCGAAGTGCATCATGGATTTTGATAAACAAGTCAGTTTGGGATATGCAATGAATAAAATAGGACCTACCATAGGCAAGTCTGTAAGAGTTCCTCGAATAACTAAAGAAGTAAAAAAGATATTAAGAGAGATTTCCTGAATACTTGATTTCCCTTTTTTATGCCCTTGAAAATCCAGTGGCAGGATTCTGCATCTGTTTTTTGAACTCTTAATTGGAAAATTTACTTCTTAATTTCAAAAATGTTCGTGAAACCCGTCTTTTACGAAATTTTGTATATCATTTAATATCTCTTGGAACATTATTTTGTCGATTTTGTCAGGAATTAAAAGGTCCCAATAAGATTCGTTCGATTTCAGGGAGTTTCAGTTGAGTTCGCTTATATAGCATACGAAACAATTCTTGAAATGCTGGTATGACTTTTAGGAGCCTTTCCTTAGTACTGCTCTTCATACCAATTTCTGTCGCACTAGTTTTAAGAGAGATTGACATTTCTACGAGTCTGACATAAAGGGCAACTACTTCAAAAAACTCTAATTCCTTAATTTTTTCCCCTTTTATTTTTTCATAGTGATATAGCATGAGATCTCGAATTTCTTTGGACCAATGTGACTGTAACAGCATTAAAGTCCATGCTAAATCAAATCGATAATCT
>JAEOUK010000192.1 GCA_016839385.1 Promethearchaeota archaeon | reverse complement strand
TAATACTTTTAATTTGTAACTGCACCATAATTTCACACTCCCCATTGCAATAATGCCGAATGCATAAATAACACTTTTTAGAGATACACCTCTCGAATCGACTTTACCACAACAAAGATAAATTCTTCTAAACAATAACTGATACTCATATGAAGAAATGGCAAGATTTTGTGACATTTGATGTAGAATTAAATCCTCATGAAATGAAAAGTGAACTGGAAACTATTTCGGGGATAAAAGTAACAAGAATTTTGTTCGATTCAATAATGAACGAGCTTTATCTCGATTTTAAATTTGAAGGCTATCGCTTTTCTTTCCATAATCCCTACGGAGGAGTATATGGTTACTGGTTTTTCTATAAAATTAGGAGGAACAATCCTGAAATCACCCAAAAGCTGAAAAAATTGCTCCAAGATCGTTTTGAAGTATAAAATCTTCACAAGAATTGAAGGTCACCTATTACTCTTTTCTAAACAAATTTGTGATATTTGACGTCTAGCTCGAAGTCTTGTCATTATAAGGTTATTAAAATCCAATTTCATAAACATACAATATCTCACTCACGAATCCCTCTCCATTGCGATTTTTCAATCCATTGGGTAGGGATGCATATTGTTGAAATCCAAGTTTTTCATAGAATTTCCGTGCTGCAATATTATCTTCCCATGTTTCCACAAGAATTAGTTTTCCTTTTTGTTCTTTTATCCATTCCTTTATAAAATCGAATAAAAGTTGACTAAGTCCTGTTCCTTGATAGTGTTTAGCAGTAACCACCGCATGTAAGGTATAGCGATGTTCCGTAAACAAACTCAATCCCCGTTCTACTGTAGTAGTTGCAACTAACTCATCCTTAATTTCAGCGACAAATCGCTTTCGGTAATAAAATCGCTCATGGAACCATTTATCCCCCTCTTTAACAGATTGGATGTTTTCTTCCAATGAACCCATCTGGTTAAAAAGATGAACTACTAATTTTTCAGGATCTGAATCAAAATCATACTCCCGTAAAATTACCTCTGTGGATTGGAATGGCACTTTCTTCATAAGTGATAAATACAGCCACATCCCCCATAAATTGTTGGTTTTTATATCCAAAAACAATTCATCGAAACTCCAGAAAGTCAGATAGAAACAGATCTAAAAAGAAAAGAGAGAGGGAACCTATCAATTTTTAACCACTTTTTTATAAAGTGTGCAAACCAATATAGTGTGAGAAGACATAGAATGCAGATCAAAGGAATAGATGTTGAGAAATGTACGCAATGTGGTGCATGTATTCAAGAATGTGCACCAGCTGTGATTTCAAAATTTGTAGATGAGACAAATCCTAAGGGAACTGTAGTTAAATATAATGATCCCTATGATGCTTGTTCAAGATGCGGACATTGTTTAGCCATTTGTCCTACCGAGGCGATTAATTATTCAGATGCAGAACCAACATTCGCATCAGAAAGAGTGAAAAAACCTCAAGATGTACCATATTCAACAATAATGGAGATATTACGTGCCCGACGCTCCATTCGCCAGTATAAGGATAAGCCAGTTCCAAAGGAAGAAATCGAAGCGGTACTTGAAGCAATGCGATATGCCCCTAGCGCCAGCAATGAACAGAACTGGGAATATATGGTGTTTACAGATCGCGAACAAATTCATACTTTCTCAAAAAAAGTTACATCAGTGATTGAGCTAACACATAAACTAGTTTCTAATAAAATAATCTCAAATGTTTTCATCTGGGGAAACACCCGTAAGCTGGTGAAAGATCCAAGCTTCTTATATTCAATGGAGAATCTCATTAAAAAAGTCGAGGAGGGCAAAGATCCAATATTCTTCAATGCGCCTTGTGTAATAGTCTTACACTCTCCCGTTTATGGCAACATGGCAGGATGCGATTCAGGAATTGCCTTAACACATGGTATGTTAGCCGCTCAATCACGCGGGTTGGGGACATGTTGGATTGGAATTGCCCAAGAAACCGTGCAAAGGATAAAAAAACTGGGAAAATGGCTAGGAATACCAAAAGGCAGAAAAGTTTGG
>JAEOUK010000040.1 GCA_016839385.1 Promethearchaeota archaeon | reverse complement strand
GGAAGGAGTTGTCCAAGGTGTTAAAAATTCTACACCCGATTTGGATCATTGTCGAAAAATCATCCAAAATACTGGAGATGAATTTTCGTTTTTCTGTGGAACTGAATCTCTTTTATTCCAAGGATTTCGCGATGGACAAATCAATAGAAAATTTGATGGAGGAATTTTTTCAGGAGTATGTGTGATCCCTCATACATACAAAGAATTATTTAACGCTACAAAGACTGGGGACAGAGAAAATTTTGCGAAAATGTGGCCATTAGTAGATGAATTTGCAGCATTATTTGATCATGGATTAACATATCTACCTCAAATAACGAAATATGGCATGAAAATTGCTGGATATGAAGTTCTGGACAGAATTAGAAAACCATTAGGAATAATAAATAAAGAAATTCGTAATCAAACAAAACATATTGTTCAAAAAATCCAACGTTATTGGGGAAGTACTAATATCTAAGCTAAAGGTTTAGGACTTAAATCCTCATCTCCCAATTCACTCATTAATGAGAGAACTGTAAGTTGCATATTCAACATTTCTTGACATTCTATGATGAGTTCTTGATATGATTCAGTAGAGGTGTTAATATCGTACTTGATTACTAATTTATTTAGAAGTGCTTTTAATTGACTTGTTAAGAACTCTTGTTGGGAAAGGTCAAGTTTCTGTGATTTGATCCAACGATCCACTTCTGCCTTTAAACTCTTCTCTGTACTGGTCATTGGAGTATATATAATTTCCATTTCAGCGAGTTTGTTTTGATCTTGAATATACTCTTTAGATTTCAGAACTGGATCTACAAGTAAACAAAGGTTTAGAATTCTTGGTCCTGGTGCAAGCGTATCAAAACTTAATGTTAAATAGTTTAACATTTCATCTTTTCGTTCAAGTCGAGAATAATCAAGATATAACTCTAGAAGATTCACAAAACTTGTTTTTTGCAATACATCAGGCATATTATCAACGAGATCGCATATTTCATATGAAATTTGAATTATCTCGAAAATTCGTTTCTGAAATTCCTCTCCTCGTAGATAAGTGCTAAATAAGTCAAGGAATTTACGAGTTTCCTCGATAATAAAAGGAATTTTGAAGGAAGGATATACATTCAATAAAAGTAGATAGTCATCTGCTGATACGGGTGATCCTAGCATGGAGACTATTTCTTGAACAGTATTATTGGTAATTCCCGCCATTCCAAGTATCATTTCCCTTTTGTATTTCAGTCTTTTTTTATTTTGTGAATTTTGGATCTAAGTTTAATCCTAATATAGTACGTATAGCCAAACCTAAGATCTTTCGTGTTGGTGTTTTTTGGTTCAAAATTTTCAGATACAGACCATTAGTGTTTTTTGCGAGTGTGTCAATTTTATTATTAGGAATTAACTGCATGGCCTCTTTTGGGCAAGTTGTAATGCAGAGACCACACCCAATGCACCGATCTCTATTTATAATTGCTTTCTTATCATTTAAGGATATTGCATCCATGTTACATCTTTTAATACATATACCACATCCACCACACAACTCAGAATTCACTATTGAATAGTAATTCGAATCAAAATATTGAGCTGGTTTATCCATCAATTTTGATTGAGTTATAATACCACAGCAGCATCCACAACATAAACATAAAAATACGGGTTTTTTGCTGTTGGTTGGTTGGATTACGAGACCATCTTTTTCTGCTTGATTAATTACTTCAAGTGCCTCTTCTTTCGAAATATTGCGTCTCTTCCCATGTATTGTTGGAATTTTATTATCATATGCAAAAACGAAACACCATTCACGAGATTCAGATCTCTGGCAATGATGTCCTAACAAATCTTCAGATAGTCGACAAACACAGTTTCCTAACAAAATATCCGAGGTCTGATTAATAATTTCTCGAATATTGTCATATGTTGTAACAGGAGAAATAAAAGTGAATGATTTTTCGACTGGTATTGTTCTTAACTGGGGACTGGTATCTTCACGGAACAATTCTCCTCGAAATCCTTGTTCCATGTATTCAAGCATCAATTCAGTCAGTTCCAAGTCAACATTATCTTGTTGATATTCGTATAATCCCACAACCAACATATCACTACGGTATTTTGGTGTTTTCTTCTTATTGATTCTAGTAATAATCCTTTTTTTCACCATTTTATCGAGTAAGTACGTTAAATGAGTTTTTGTGTATCCCAAATTCTTCACCCGACGATAAATCTGGTTAACGGACTGGGGAATGATTGTGAGATGAAGAGCTAATTCTGCTTCTCTTTCTGTGAAGAAATATTTAAGGATTCTAATTTCTACACCAGTTTCTGTGGGGGGAAATCCGACTGGAAATGCGTCCATATGCATTTGTAGTTTTCGATATACCGAAATTTCCATTAGATCTCGTTACATAAACTACTAATTAAATTCTCCCAAAATAATTCAAAGTTAAATGAATCCAAGTACACACGAGAACTGCACAAGAATCTTGAGATAATAAAATTATGGATTCTGTGGATAGTTCTTAATCATTAGAACAAAATATTTAGCAAAACGATCATCTAGGATAATACAATTCTATTTCTACAATCTTAAAAATAGGTCTAATACTATGCCCACATTCTTAGAGTTCTGGATAATTGATCGGAACGGTATAACACTGTTTCATCAAAAGCAAGATAAAGCTGAATCTATTAACAAAAACTTATTTTCTGGCTTTGTGAGTGCTATGGTTGATGTAATTAGTGTAAGTTCTTCTGAAGATGTAGAAACCATCAAATTCAAAGATTCTAAATTAGTCATGATTTCTACTAATGTATATGAAAAATTACTCTTCATTGCGCGCACACATCAAAAAGAAAAAGATCGAGTGATCCGAAAAGAATTACACCGTTTATCAAAGATGTTTTTGAATCAATTTAATGAAGATATTAAGAACTGGGTTGGAGATATGGATGCTTTTAAAGACTTTACTGATACTCTTGACCCCTATTTCAATTAAAGCACTAAATTCTTGATTTTTTAATATTTGGATAATCTTTAGAAAGAACTAATTTACTTGTTATTTAGTTATGGTAAATTTTCGAATTGGTACCGCAGGATTTTCGTATGACGATTGGATTGGATCGTTTTATCCTTCCCATATCTCTAAAGATCGTTTTTTAGACCATTATTCGAAATTTTTTGATATTGTTGAAATTAATTCTTCCCATTATAACATCCCAAAATCTACCATGTTAAAGAAATGGGCTTCCACAGCTGAGAAATTTAAGTTCTGCATGAAGATTTGGAATCAAGTCACCCATGTCAAGGATTATGGATTGGGACTAGAAAACTTACAATTGTTTTTACATGCAATGACTCCCTTATCTCCAAAAATTGCATATTATTTACTACAATTCCCCCCGTATTTCAAAAAATCAGACGAAAATGTAAGGTATCTGAAATCTCTACTAAGTACGTTTGAGGTAGATGTAAAAGTAGCGGTTGAACTACGCGATAATTCCTGGTTTAATTCAGAAATATTACATTCATTCTTAAATGGTTCCAATCATATTCTTGGAACTGTTTATTTGAACGATATCACCCCATATTATCCAAAATGGCAAAAAAGTTACTATATTCGAGTAATTGGGGATCGAACTCTAACAAAATTCAATGAAGTTCAAAGAGAAATACCAAAAATCTGGTCGGATTTGACTTTAATGTTAGAAACTATCAAAGACAGGACTGATATTGTGGATATTATTGTGATATTCAACAACCATTATTCAGGATTCTCACCGACAGATTCAAATAGATTGAAACAGTTCCTGGGATTACCATTAAAAGATTTCAATAAGCGAACGAGTATAACTGATTTTTTCTAAAGGAGAAATCCAGGATTCTTCATAATAAATCTCTTCAACTTGTCTGATTGGCTTGATGAATGAAGTTTACATATTCTTGAGTTTGTGAAATACTCAAAATCAAAAGTTGTGTTATCTCCTTCATTTTTATCAGGAATCGGCATTAATCTACAAGTAAGAGGTTTATTCAAACGAGTTGAAATCATTGCTACATCCATCATGAGCAGTGTAAGAGTTTCTTGACTAATATCACCTGGTAGTGGAATGCAATCTAATCCTAATCCACATACAGTTGAATTTAACAACATTTGAGATATCTCAAATTTCTGCTCATCATGACGCTTAGCAATTATGTAATCTTCCAGCAATGGTTGCATGAATCCTGAGAATCCTATTTTGGGACGCGGGATTTTTTTAAGTGCAGAAGTTAAGAAGCCGATAGCAAACACAGTTCCCACCTCTCCAAAATGCGATAATGTTAAGTTCTCAACCGCTGTTCCAATACTTTTATCTTTATCAGGATAAGGAGAAGGGCTAAAATCCATTCCACTATAAAG
>JAEOUK010000718.1 GCA_016839385.1 Promethearchaeota archaeon | reverse complement strand
CTGTAGATTTATCATAACCAATATAAATATTAGATAACAACCAACCACTTCCTAAACCTAATGTAATGTTATTTGAATATAATGTAAATTTGACTAAAACAATTGAATTAGAATATAGAGAAATATCCAGAGATTCGTTTCCAGAAAGAGTTTCGCTATCAAAAAAGTATTCTTTTAGATCTACCCACTCCTCGCCATAATCATATGATATCGAGACAACACACTTATCCAGTTCGTTTTGTTCTAAAAAGAATTCATTCTGTAGTGAGATATCATATGAATACCTTAAATATACATCATGATCATCTGGTATATATAAAAGATGTGTTATAAGCTGAGCTTCCCAATTTGTTCCATATCCTTGATTCAAACTTCCAAAACTTTCGCCTAATCCTCCATATAAATAATCCTGATTATAAAGTGAAAAGGTATGCCATGTATTATCTCCTCTTAACCATGGCGTTATCTCCTTTTGGCTAGGCCTTCCTAAAATGTAATAATCTAATAGATCCTCGTTCGAAAACTCATACCCAATAAAATAGTTACTGTAATTTAAATTAAATTCTAAATGTGATGGAATAGTAAAATCAAATAAAGAATTATCCTCATTATAATACCTTGATGAGTTTAAGAACTTCCCATCAGATGTATGAAACCTAAAACGACGATTCGAAAACTCGCCAAGTACTAAGGTTTTAACAAATTTAATACCATGTTCAGTGATAGATTCGAAACTGGTATTCCACATCCCATAGATATTAATCATAGAGTAATTAGTTTTCTCTATTTCAATATAAATATATTCGGGGTAATTACCATCAGAATCATAGTATCGACAAGAAAATGTGAAACGATCATATTTAAATCCTTCAGTTGCTGATAAATCATCATTAATACTAAATTCAATGTGAGGAGCGTGAGAATTTGAATAATTTTCTAAAGAAAAATAATCGAATATTAATCCTTTATATTGTACAGGATCATATTCATCATCGATTGTTGCAAGGAACCTAAATTGCACATAATTTCCTATATACTGAGTGATATTAATTTCTTCAAGGAACCAGTCTCTTTCTTGGTCTGTGTAAGTTTCTAATGTAATCCATCCTGTCCAGTTTGGATTAATTTGCAAGTTAATGTAATCACCAGAGTTAATACTTACTCTTAACCCAAATTTAGCGAAAACTTGTGTGGTATTCTTACTAATTTGAGTTATATTAAACAATGGACTCCTTAAAGATCCATTTGGAAAAGGGTTTGTAATACTATAAGGTTGATATGTGTAGTTTGAAGGATAATTGTGTTCTCTACCAAAATACATTGCCGACCAATCACCTGAATAGAGATAAGACCTATTATCGTTCTGATTATTTTGGGTTAATAAACCCCATCCCGTTCCATTATATGTCCAACCATTATAACCCTCATTAAAATCATGCGTATAAGGAAAATTTTCACTATCGCTTGGGAATTCAATAGTAATGTTTAATTCTCCTAATAGAGGATATCTAATTTGATGCAGTCCATCGCTTGCAACAAAAAAGTAATGATAGGTTCCAGGGACGGGGAATGTGACTAGATTACTTCTAAAAATAGCACCATCGGTATAATTGTTATCAAACGCAAGTAATTGGGATAAACTGTAATTTTTAGCAGTCTCTTCAATTGATACATAGACCTCTTGAGGAGGCACATTAGAGGAATCGTTATCGAAATAGTCTATATAAAACCAGTAGCTATCAATGGAATAATTTTTAGCTGGTTCATTACCATAGAATTCTTGAAGGCTAATAACTGTAGAATTCTTTGATCCCCCAAAGTATGTAATTTCTGGAACTCTCAACTCAGGTACGAACTCATTCAATACAGTTGTTATGTTCAATAGAAAGCTACTATTACCTTCGATTGCTTTAACGATTAAAATACAATCTGTCTGATTTTGTTTTGGCGTAAAATATATATAATCAAAATCGCCATACCATTTTTGTCCTGTTTCTAACATAATTGGTTCCCCAAATTGGTTCGATTCGTTCGAGAATAAAAACAAATCCATATCCGCGTTTGAATCTACATTACTTAATTCAAAACGGTATTGAATATCTTCTTCTAAAGAGATCCTTCTTGCAAATACATGATTACCGAGAGGATTTATTTCCGAACTTGTTAAAAAATCCGATACTGTTGTATTTACTTCAAGCTTTTTAGTTAATGCGTCAATAGCTGCTTGAACATTCAATCTTCCATAACCTTCATGTTCGTCTTTTATGGTGTTTAGTAAACCGTTAAAAAGAGAAGGAGAATAATTACTTTCGTCCTTTTCTGTTTGGGGGTTATCTTCCCTTTCCATATTAGTTTCTGAAGCGGTCATTAATATTATCGCTTTAATAATCTTAACCCATTTTGATAAATTTTGGTTGTCCCACTCAGACCAGGTACCCCATTTAGCTTCTATTAATATGTTAATTACCGCTGAAACGATAGCAGTTGAGATTGAGGTACCAGTTAAAATTGTAACTTCGTTTGAATTAGTATCGGCACTTATTATCGAACGATGTTGTGGAATGATACTTCCTCCAGGTGCAACAATATCAGGCTTAACGACATTATAACCAACTCCTCGTCCCATACTACTATAAGATGTGACTTGATCCTTATCATTAATTGCTCCCACTACGATAGCGTTTTTATTTATCCCTAAACTATTAAGTGGTTTAGAACTCTCAATCCCATTATTACCTGCTGCGATTACGACTAATATATGGTCTCTAATAACTTCATCAATTACAGTGTTAATTGCAGTAACATCTTCTCCTAAAGTTCCAACGCTTAAACAAACACTAATAATCTTATGAATTGTCCGATTTTGAATAACACTTGCCATTGCTGATATTAAGTCTGAAATATACCCAATACCAGTTTGATTTACAATCTTATAGGCTAAAATTTTTGAAGCATTAGCTATACCAGTAAAATGGTTAAAATTTTCAATATATGATTCCGGATAAAATTGAACAGATGAATTAAATGAAAATAATGGCACGGTATTACTTTTTTTATGATATTTGATGAAAAGATCATAAATTCCACTATTGCCAGAGTTAATATTATGGTTTATCCAATAGAATTGATTCGGATTTTGAATCTTTGTTGAGTTGACTAAACTTGAATTGTAATATAAATCAAACCAAAATCCGTCAATTTCATTTAATTTGTACATGCTAGTTGCATTTAATCTGATTCTAGAATTTGCTTTTGAAATATTTGCGGTAAAAATTTTTACTGAATAATTTTTGGACGGTAAAAATTCGTTAAACAAATCTAAATGCGAATAATTACCATATAAATTCACAATTGAAGGTTTAGCAGAATTATTGCTTAAGGAACCTGTTCCTGCAATAATAGATGAGATGAACGTACCGTGACCGTTATTATCAGAAATTGATTCATGATCTACAAAATTTTGCCATCCTCTCAGTGTTCCCTTTAAAAAATCTTGGTTAGGATTCACCCCACTATCTAAAACTGCTATAGAAGAATCTGTATCCCCATTAAACCCGTTGACGTACCAAGTTGAATTAACCGATTGGATTTGAACACTTGCGTAATTCATCTGGACATCAATAATTTCATCAGTCTCGATATTAATGTCGGGAAATTCATTTGCGAAAGAGGAAATGTTTTCAAGAGGAATTACTCCAGCAAATCCTGAGATATTATTAAATATACCGTTCCAATCTGCGTTTTCTTTTAAAATACCTCCATAAAATTCAAACCGATTAATACTATTAATATCGTATGTAGATTTATTGAAAAATACTATTACATTCTTCTCATCATTATCTGATATATGTAAATTTTTTATATTTTCGCTTCGAGTTGTTGAATTTACTATACCATTATTTGTCGTGAGTAAATCTAAAAATAAGTTTGACCCAATAGTTAAACCAATGGTGATAATCAAAACTATAGCAAATTTATTTATGCCCTTCAATCGGATTGATCTCCTCCATCAAAGTTCTCTATATTCCTATTCTTAATTTCTTTGGTAATTAAATCAAATCGATCTCTCAATGTCTTTTCGACTTTTAAAACCGCTTCACTACGAGATATTTTAAAAAGCAAT
>JAEOUK010000191.1 GCA_016839385.1 Promethearchaeota archaeon | reverse complement strand
TTTTCTCAATTGCTTTTTGTTTGTCCTGTAAATGAAGATCTTTAGTAACTTCGCTTTTTTGAAGATTTCTTTCCTTAATATGTTCAGCAGTAAATGCTTTCTCTTCAATGTTTTTCTCAATTGCGTAACTATGTGCTTGCATAGCTACAGTTCTTCGAGCCTTAGTTTCATCCAACGTCTTCTTACGTTCTTCTTTTTCTTTATCCAATAGTTTTTTGATTTCTTCCCTATCTTTCTTTACCTGCTCTGGATCGATTTCTGATTCTTCAATCTCATTTTCTTCTGATTTTTCTTCTTCAGTCATACTGCCAACCCTTTTTTTTATGTTAATATTTGAGTGAAACGTGAATATATGTTTAATGCTAGTATTGGGTAGAATTTCTAGTTCTTAGCGTGATTCAAATCAAATATTCAGATTGATCAAGATGTTCAACAAATATTTGGTAAAAAATAGAATTATTTTGGTTTTAATTTTGCTTTAATTTATCTTCTAGTGCTTTTAGAAGATTTACATTCTCGAAAACAGTCGTCTCTAAATTTTCTAATAATGTAGTTATTGAGCTCGAATCTTCATTACTGGAACAAAAATTAAGCAACTTTAAGAATGCTACTTCCTCATCATATGGTTTTATCTCAAACAGATTTATTTGTGATGCTTGAGCAATATATTTCCAGTTAGTATGGAATTTCGATTCAAGATTCCATAATGTGTGCGAAAATAGAGGGACTCCCATTTTTAATAGATCAAAGGGGCATTTCCAATCAATTGGAGTGGACACATATACTCCATCTGTGTTCTTGATTTCTAATAATTTTTGAACGGTTTTAATATAGTCTGGCATATCATATCTAACGTTTTTTTGGAGAGGTACAGGCAGTAATTTCTCAGAAATCTTCGAGTTCTGTTCATCAGAAAAAATTGGAGTTACCCAATGAAATCGACACAAATCAAGAAATGATTTATCCTTGTATAATTCCCAAGGTTGCTGAATTTTGATTATGTTTAGTTTATATTTTCCCAGAAATGAAACAAGTCTGGTTAAAAACTCTTCTGTACCGTTCTTTTGGGAGATATTGACAGAAATCCCACGAAATTTCAAATCTGGAAAATCTACGATTGTAAATTTTGGTAGAATGATGAATCCTTCTAAATTACTTAATTGGAATAGAGTATGTTCAATAACTTGAACAATTGTCTGAATTCCATAATAAAATCCTCTAGGGGTTTTTGAGATTATCCATATTGCCCTGTTGGAAATTTCAATAAAATAGCTCTCGTCCAAAGGAATATTGGAATCTAATTTTTCTGGATAAATATCATAACAGCAATTTTTTAAAATTTCTCTAAACCTTTGTACACGAGTTTCAATCATTTCGTTAAGATTACGTTCTATCTCGGAGTCATATTGAGATTCTGAGGTGATAATCGAGAAATAGTAATTTTCTCCCCATTTCTCATCAACTGAGCTATCTCGAATCGGAATCGCGTTTAAAAAAGTGTTTAGATGTTTGTTGAATTTCGATGAAAGTATGAGAGCATTATCTTTTATACGGTACTTATTAACATAAATCGTTAATAGTGAGGAAAGCGTGATTCCACTTTCTTTAGAATTAATATCGATATATTTCGGTTTGGGCAGTATCCAGAACTCTTTCCCAACTAAAGGATTCATACTGATGAAATTATGGAAAAAAATTTTAATTTTTTGCATTTTAGTCTTGAAATAGAATTAAAAGATGGTTTCTGTCAAACTCGGATCTCTTGAATTGTCTTCAGATCTCCTTCTCGCTCCCATGATGGATGTTACCACACCAAGTTATGTACAGATGATCAATCATTATGGTGGTTTGGGACTGTATAGTATGCCGATGGTGTTTATTAACCAAATTTCCCAAGCTCCAAAAACTGTCAAACCAGTTTTAGAATTCGCAGAGAAAAACACTCCGAGTAGTATTCAAATTTGCGGAAGTGGGAAATCCTACGAAACTATAAAGGAGGCATTAGATATTCTTAATTCTTACAATTTCTCTGTGATAGACGTTAATTCAGGATGTCCTGCACGACATACGTGCAATTCAGGAGGAGGTGCATCCTTAATGAAACCTCATCGTTTTAAAGATCTTCAACATCTCATCCATTCCACCATAAAACTCTCTAATAAACCTGTATCAGTTAAAATTAGAACCGGTTGGGACTCCAAGGACGGAATGGAATCGATTATAAAAATGGTTCAAGAAGAAGGAGCAATTTTTCTTACAATACATGGCAGGCTTGCCAAACAAGGTTATTCTGGAGTTGTGGATCTTCGGAGTATAAAACTTGCTAAAGAAATTTCCACCATTCCAGTAGTTGGAAATGGTGACGTGTTTAATGGTCGTACTTATACTATCATGAAAGAATTTACTAATGTGGATGCAGTTATGATCGGTCGTGCCGCTATGGGATACCCGGAAACTTTTAACGAAATCATTAACGATGATAAAAATGTCAAGTTCTTGAAACCTGACACTGATCTGCAATCGATGTTTTATGATGAGTTGAAAATAGTTCGACCAATCAATACTCCAGATAAAATTCAAGATTATCTTAAAATTTTATTAGACAGCGTAGAAAATCTTGGGAGATACTACAATAATGATAAGTTTAAATTAACAGAACTACGTCGTAATGCTATTTGGATGATTAAAGGAGTTTATAATTGTACTAAAATTCGAGAAAAAATAGGAAAAACAAAAAAATTGAGTGAACTTTCTGATTATGTTTTCAGTTCACAATTTATTAGAGATCTCACAAAGTTAGATACGGCATAATCTTAGAAACACTTTCCGTCAACATATAGAACTTTTGACGTCCTACTTTATAAGAATCAATAAGCTCTAGGCCTTGTAATCGCTGACAATGGAATGTAATTGCTTGCGGAGTAACCTGGCACACTTTACTGATTTCTTGATGACTGGAATTTGGATTATTGTTCAAATGTTTAATAATTTTCCTTGGAGTCTCACGTTTTGTTGCTGCTATGACTTTTTCGCGCATAGACTTTTGTTCAAACGATAGTTCGTCTTTCTTTTCGAATAATTTACTTGGGTCTCTGCCCGAGTTTGTAACAAAAAAGCATTTGTAACGACCATTTTGAATGCTTTTAACTAGTCCTTTTTTCTCCAAAATTGAAATATGATACTGCACGACTCCCGCTTTTCTATCCATATCTCGGCATATCTTCCGGAAATGAGTTCCTTCGTTATTTTTGATATTTTCATATATTGCGGAGCGTGTCCCTTGAGAAAGAACACTATCGTTGCTAGTACCATATGCGCTTCGGGAATATTTTTTGCCGGTTCCCGAGATCGTCACCATGGACATGCCAATTAGAAGGGCGATAGTCAAGTGACGAATGAATTTCTTGGATTTTCTCATAGAAATCTCACAGCAACGTTAATTTTTTGGTTGATATTTTTTATTAGAAATTATAGATCTTCTTAGTAAAAGATCTAACCATGGATTATCAATCCACACTTAAGAATCCAACGTGTTCCACACAATTAGAACTTTTCTTTTATAATGATAAAAAGATAGAACAGTCAACTTAAATCGATCAGAGTTACTTAATTTAGACTAGTATATATAAAAAATTAAAAATTTAACAAAATGAATTTCAAGGTTTGATCAAATTTAAAGAAGGAATGAAAGAATTCGAAGAACTTCTCGATATTTTTCACAATATCTTGAATTTTAAACTTCTTCATATGGTAAAACTCATGTGTTTTATTTTATTTTTGTTGTAAGAATCGTGGTGTATTTTCCAAAGAGATTTTGTTGAAAAATTATCATAAAATTTGAAAAATATAGCTCAATTTGTTCTTTTTCGCTGAGATCGGGTTCAATTTCCATCATTAGTATCGATAATACGTTTTGAGCGAGTTCCGCACCTTTTACGGGTTTTTCCAGATTTAATACATACCTCTCCCGTTATAATGACATGTCTTGTCTCGATGATTATCAACTACTTCTCGATTAAAAAAAATATTGATAGATCTTAAATTAATATGAATGAATAAAAAAACAAAATTACCCAGAAAATGAGTCAATAACTAGGTCCGGTATTGTTCGCGATCTGCCGGGTTCTAATCTAGCAGTGGTAACTACCACTAAATTATGTTCTGGGACGATAGAAATCGTTTGACCTCCGTATCCATTTGCAGAATACCAACCATTATCAACCCAGAAGTGATATCCATATCCAGGAGGAGACCAAGGTCCATACACAGTTGTATTTGCTTTATAGTCCAATGTAGATTGTTCTATCCATTCTTTTGGTAAAATTCTTGCACCATTCCACGTCCCATTATTCAAATAAAGTTGTCCAAATTTTGCCATGTTTCGCGGTGTCAAAAACAATCCAATTCCCCCATGAAAAATGCCATCAGAACTTGATACCCATATCACATCACTCTTCTCCATACCTAAGGGTTCGAATAAATGTCGCAGCGCAAATTCGTATGTGGATTGATTTGATACTTTAGTTACCAGTGCAGATAATAATTGAGAAGATCCAGTATTATATTCATAGTAATCTCCTGGATCGCCATACATACTTCTTGTTATAATGTATTCAACAGTGTTATTCACAACTCCCATAGCCCAGATATCACTATACGAATCATCGAAACTAAGACAAGACGTCATAGTTAATAGGTGATGAATAGTGATATTTTGCACACGACTATCCATGGGCAAACCACTATATTCTGGAAAATAATCCAGAAATTTATCATCGGTGTCATTGATGAGTCCTTTATCAATTGCTATACCAATTAAGGCTGAAGTGAAACTTTTGGTAGCTGAAAATTGAACATGTTTCGTTGGTGAAGTGAAATCTTGTTCATTGGGATCATGAAAATATCGTTCATAAACCAATTTTCCATCTTTCACTATTAATATTGAATGAAAACTTGAAGCAACGAACGAATCAATTTTATCATCCAAAAAACTCTTATCAATTCCCACTTCTCCAGGTCTAGCTGTAATCCATTCATCAATCTGTTCTGTAATTTTAATTTTCGTATGTTTTCCCCA
>JAEOUK010000190.1 GCA_016839385.1 Promethearchaeota archaeon | reverse complement strand
GATTATACATGTCTAAGGTGCATTCCAATGCGAAGACTCCTATTCGTAGATTTCCTGAGAGGAATTGCAATTTTCTTTGTAATTATATTCCATGCTATGACATTTGATATATTTGGTGGAACCCAACAAGCGTTGGATGCAGCAGGACCACTGATGGTTGCAGTTGCATTTCCTATTGGAATAATTGGTTCATGGGCAGCAATTTTTATCTTTTTATCTGGTATCGCTAATGCAGCTACGATCCATAATCAACTGAAAAAGGGAACAAAACCTCGTAAAGTAATATTAGGTGCTATTTTATCAGGTTGTGCTATTTTATTCATTAACTATTTTTTTATGGCACTAACCAGCCATTACCGTGAGATTGGAGATCAAAAATTTTATTCCATCATTAATGGATCGATAGAGCTCCTGAAATTTCCAGGATTTGATCCTCAGATTCTCTTATTCAATAGCGCTCTTATAATGATTGGATTCGGAAATATAATATCGAATATATTCTTGGTTACTTTTAGAAAATCATTACTGAATGAACGAAGTAATAAAATTTACTGGATTTTAATAGGATTAGGATTGCTTATTTTTGCTGTTACTCCTCTTCTTGATTGGATATTTCAAATACACTCAGATCCACCCTCGTTGTTCGCGGAAATAGGCCATTTAAGTAGAATAGACGTTTATTGGGAGGAAGGAAGATATGCTGCAGCTTTTCTTTCTGCTCTTCTCGTAGGTCCTCGTCATTCAATTTTCCCTTATGCGGGATATGGATTTTTTGGAGCATGTATAGGTACGATGATTCTACGAAAAGTCGAAAAAAAGAAATTTATGCTATTTGGTTTTATTTTTGGAGCAATTTTTACTGTAATTGGTTTACTTTTGTGGATTCCTCTAGGAGTCCCGGTATTGAATGAACCAAAATATAGTCCAAATCTATATGTGTTGGATCTTGGTCTTCTATTTTGCTTAATTACCTTGTTTGCTATTCTTTTTGAATATCGTGAAACCCAAACTCGTATAAATATTGCTAATAAAACTACTTTTGTTCGTCGGTATAGTATGTTAACGATGACTATTTTTGTAGTTGAATCTCCTTTATCAACCGGAATTTCTCAGATCTTTAACTTGACCTTCTCACCTTTGTTTCCCGATGGAATTGTAACCAATAAGATCTTTGGATTCATCGTTTTTCTACCAATTGTGTTTTTCATTTGGCATTTCATATTAAAAGGTTGGGAGAAAATTAATTTTAAGGGCTCTATTGAATGGTTGACTAATGAAATAGTGGGGAGATTGCGGGGTAGGAGGTCTGATAAACTCAATGTCCAAAAAATCCTCTATAATCCTATCTCTCAAGAAGAAGAGAGTATTTTAGTTTAAAAAAAAGAAAAACTGATTTAGGGTCGTATATTTTTTAGTTCTACCATTTTTCGGTCAATTCGAGCTTCTTCAGCTGCAAAACCCATATAATGAGATTCCATGGCACTACTAATATCAGTCAGTCCCGCTTCTTCCTTGGTCTTCTCACCTTGAAGATAGGATGTAAATGCAGTCATAATACCTGAATCTCCACCACCATGTCCAGAGCGCGAAATACCAACTTGAAATTTCGTCTTTGTTGTATTCGTTCTGAAGTCGGTGACAATTATTTCTTCATTGAATTCACGAAATTTTCCACGAATAACACCTTTGGTCCCCATTATTCGTAGTTCTCTCCCTTCCCACTCTGAGTAACCATATACTAAAAGAGTTGCGATAATCCCATTTGGAAATAAATAAGTTGAAACATGATGATCCATCACATCATTACCCGTTTTAAAAATGCATAATCCATATTGACCTTCTCGTAAAGCTTTCATTCGCCCTTCTAGAGTGAAATCATCTGTAATAGCGGATACTGGGAATGTATCCCAGTACAAAAATTTACGCAATGGTGGAATAATTTTACTTAGGAATTTTATGAGTTTTTTTCTTTTTAGTATTTTAAAAGCTAGTTTCGCAGTTATTCTAAAGATTGGTGCTCTATTCTCATTTTTATTCGTGGGAATTCGAAGAATAGGTTCTAGATCCATATACATTCGGGGGGCATACCAAGGACAAGTTTCAGAATGAGGACATCCATCGGTACATCTATCAGGAGATCCAGGAGGAGCGTTTTCTGGTTTATAAAAAGTTAAATCTCCAGTTGAAACTACCTCATCGGGGTAGTCTCCAATTATCCAATGAATTAAATCGAGATCATGGCAACTTTTTGATAAGATAAGGGGATTACTTTCAGCTGTATTTTTATACCAACCTCTAACGAAACTATGACCAAAAT
>JAEOUK010000189.1 GCA_016839385.1 Promethearchaeota archaeon | reverse complement strand
TTAGATTTAAATGCATTTTTACATGTAATAGGTTCTGTACCTCCTTACCAAGTAAATCCAGACACTGTAAAATTACACGGTTTACTTAGGAAAAATATTCAAAGGGAGAAATCATTACTAGAAAAAATTTTTATCGATTCTGATGTGTTCATCCTTCCAAGCGCGGCTGAAGGATTTGGCATTGCATTTGCCGAAGCTGCTGCCTATGGGCTGCCCTCACTTGGGTACAAAACAACTGGCGTGCTTACTTCTGTTAAAAACGGGGTAAGTGGAATCCTTATTGACCTACATACTGGTGCAGAATCATTTTTAGAAATCATCCAATCTTGGTACCAGAATCCAATTGAGTATGACCGTCTATCAATAGGCGCAAGAAAGCATTACGAACGAACAGTAAATTGGGAAACAGCTATTCAAGAATTGATGCTTCAGATTAAAAGAATCTTATGAACCCGATCAAAAAGTATATTATCACCCAGCTGAGAAGAAGTTTTGATATCACATCCAGAGATGTTGCAAACCGGGTTGTTCAAGAATTGAAATATGACGACCTTGCTTTACAATTATTAGCTTCAATTTCACCCAGATACATTCCTTGGACAAAAGCCGCATTATCACCTTCAGTAGTTGTCACTATATTAAACGACATAATGATCAACCAAAGATCGATAATCGTTGAATGTGGTGGGGGGATCTCAACAATATATATTGCTCGATTATTAACTCAACGGAATGCGGGACATTTGTATACCATTGAGGAAGATAACTCATGGGCTAATTATTTGGAAAATCTCTTATCTGAAGAAGGATTAACTAGGTATGTCACAATTTTGCAGACACCCATTACAGAAATCAGGTGCGCTATGCCCAATAGGGGTGAATGGTATGACGAAACAATCATTAGAAAAGAAATCGGTAATAAGACAATAGATTTATTAATAGTAGATGGACCAGCAGTCAAAAAGGATCAACCCCTTATAAGATATCTTGCTTTACCCTTTTTTTATAAAAATCTTTCAAAGAGGTTTTGCATTATATTGGATGACATTCATAGAAGTGGAGAATCTTATATATTGAAAGAATGGGAGAAAAAATTTGATATTCCCTTCAAAAATCACATAACTTATGCAATTGGTTTTTCTGGCCATTACTTTATACCCTATCTATAAAACGCCTCTTTTATCATAAAATTAAATGAAAATTCTTTATATTGCTAGACATAATCCGACACTAATTGATCTAGCAAGCAGTGTAGACCATTTTTTCTACCATGCATTTCAAGAAAATGGTTTTGAAATTAGGGTTCTGGGACCATTCAAAGAACCAGCTATCCTTATTGAAAGGATCATCAACCGCACTTATAGCAAGTTAACTGGGAAAAATTATTTAAAATTTAAAATGTCCACAGTCTGGCGGGCATCACAGGCTACCAATTATGTGGTAAGGGATTGGGAACCAGATGTCATATTTACTATTTTCCCCTCTCCACTTGTTTTTTTCTCTGGTGCTTCTCCTTGCATCCTCCGTCTGGATACAACTTTTTATGGGCAGGAATCTAATTATCCAAAATATGGCAAACTGGCAACTAAAATATCCATTTGGCAGGAAAATCAAGCTTTTAGCAAATGCACAAAAATTATTACGACAAGTCATTGGTCTAAAAATATACTTGAGCACATCTATAATGTTCCTTCCCCTAAGATCATTGTTTCACCAAATCCTGCAGCACTGCCTAAACAATCAATTCCAAAAAGAATCGATTTGTCAGATGCCAAACGAATAAATATACCCTTTCGATTACTCCTGGTAGGGCGTGATTATAGACGTAAAGGGATCGATATAGCAATTGAAGTTGTTCAACAATTAAACCAAATTGGTTATACCTCAGAATTGATTGTTTGTGGGCTACAGGGAAAGGACAATTCGTTTATTAAGTTTGTTGGACCGTATAAAAAGAGTATCCCACAAGAATTAGAGCAATATACTGATCTATATCGTTGGGCAAACCTTCTCATCCATCCTGCTCTCTTTGAGCCAGCTGGGATAGTGCCATCCGAAGCTGCGGCTTTTGGAACACCAACGATTACCAATAATGTTGGTGGTTTAGCGACAGTTGTTGAAAATAACAAAACTGGTATTGTTCTCCCAGGAGGAAGTCCAGCAAAAGCATATGTAGATTCAATTATCCACTTAATTAACAATCCTGAAATTTATAATGAACTTTGTCAAGGGGCCAGAGCACGCTTTGAATGCGAGTTAAATTGGGAGGCTTACGGTAGATTTTTATCCAACATACTAATCCAAACGGCAAATTCGACAGTGGTATGATCCAAATATTTGATTCACCAGAGATATTCACCGAATTTGTGTATCCAAATTATTAATAGTAGCAAATTCCCCAACAGGTTAATTCACTATGTCCCAGTTAGAAGATAACGTCACTCCAATCTTCATCCTTGGCCTTCCAAGAACAGGGACCACACTATTACATAGTTTGCTGGATAGTCACCCACATTTGCTTGTGGATGCAGGTGAGTCAAGGTTCTTCAGAAGTTTTTATAAAAAAGCAAAAACACTTAGCATCTCACAACAATTAAAACTGGCTGATGAGCACCTTCTATATTTATTTAACCCAGAAAATCAATACTATAAAAAATATTTACCACATATTTCTTCCGAATCCATAAAAGAAAATTTCCATTGGCGAATCATGCGGACAAGCAAACGACCTCAAGACTTTCTAGAATCTTATATATTCTCTTACGGTTATGTCTAGGGAACTCTATCACCTGAGACTAAATATTGGGTCGAAAAAACCCCCTTCAATGAATTTTATCTTGACAAACTAACCACGTGGGGGCCGCATGCCAAGTATATTCACATGTTCAGAGATCCGAGAGACGTTTATGCTTCCATCTATACACGAGATATAAGAAACTGGAGAAAGTTAACCAAACCCGAGTCTTTAGCCTACACATGGTTAAAATCTTTCTATTCCTTCAAAAAATACCAAACGAATATTGGCCTGGGGAAATATTTAGTCATAAGGTATGAAGACTTGGTAAATGAGCTTGAAAACACTTTATCAAAAATAATCTCCTTCTTAGAAATCGAAGATAACGCTTGTTTGCGAAAACCAACCAAAGCTGGGGGAAAAGTAGAATGGAAAGGGAATAAAGCTACAGGAGATAAATTTTCAGGTGTGGAAAAATCAGCTATCAATAGATGGAGGACAATCCTACCTCCTGAGCATGTTTTAGAAATTGAACGCCTGCTTTTCCCTGAAATGATCAAATTACAATACTCACCGTTGAATAAAATTACTTAGAAGAGATTGCCTCTGATATTTTTAATAAAAAAATTGTTGAGGGACAATAAATTCCTTTCAGAAAATCTCTGACAAAATATGCATCCGATTTATTGTTGAATAATTTTAGGATAAAAACTCAATCCAGACCCCACATCGTCATGGTCATCGCCCGCGGCGAGGCCCTGCGCAACTTCGTCTACTCCGATACCCTCCCC